>CAZFFW010000060.1:0-28121 GCA_964518125.1 uncultured Porifericola sp. | reverse complement strand
TAAAACAATAAGGACACCGAACAAACAAAAACCAGATATTTTATTTTTATGTTTATCATATATTGTAATGTTGATTAGACAAACTTAATAATTTGTTTAACTAAAATAAAATTTTAGACTAATCTAAATATTAAAATGATATCCACCACGATTGAGAATTACATCAAGGCAATATTTTATCTAGGAGAAACTGCGACTAACGTCACGGTAAGTGCAGTAGCCGAAAGAATGCAGAATAGTCCCGCCTCGGTCTCCGACATGCTCAGGCGGCTCTATGAAAAAGGCTTGATAAAGGATAAGAACAATATTACTTTAACCGATCAGGGGAGTTTTCTGGCAAAACAAATCATACGAAAACATCGGCTCTGGGAGACCTTTCTTGTCAAGACACTGGATTTTAAATGGGATGAAGTGCATAGTATTGCCGAACAACTGGAGCATGTGCAATCTTCTTTACTCACCGAAAGACTGGAAAGATTTCTTGAGTATCCTGAAACAGATCCCCACGGTGATCCCATACCAGATAAAGACGGCAACTTTCCAGACCTGAGTATTATCCCGCTTTCCGAATCAGAACCGGGCAAAAGCTATATTTTCCGAAGTGTGGCCACCGATGCCAAAGACTTTTTAAATCATTTGGACAATAAGGGATTGCAGCTTGGCCAGAGGTGGGTAATCATTGAAAAGGAGGAGTTTGACGGATCGGTCAAACTCCTTGTAGATGATAAGAGTGAAGTTTATTTGAGCGAAAAGGTCGCTAAAAATCTAAATATTTGCTCAGGTCAGCTTGATTAAATCATATAACCTCAGCATTAAAACCGGCTTTCTGAACTGTATTCTTTACTTCTTCCGCATTGAGTTTTGAAGTTTCAACAGTGAGTACACGGTTTTCACTTTCAAGATTAACCTCCCATTTTTGAATGTCCTTTTCCTCATTCAGGAAGGGCGTCACTTTAGAGAGGCACCCACTGCAATTGATATTTGTTTTAAATTTTAATTGGCTCATTTTTATTCAATTTTAAGTTATTATTTAATAAATTTTTGTGTAAAGGAAATATCAATTCTTAATTTCTGCGTTGGCCTCTTTTTTCTGTTGATTCTGCATTTCCTCAAACCACTTTTTCATAGCGTCATATTCTTCGGCACTCATTTCAGGTAATTGACTAACTAATGCTGTGACTCCCCAGATGGCTTCTTCCGGATGTGTAGGGCCCAAGGCCATCATTCCTGTATTTTTTATTCCATTTTTTATGATCCAATACAACTCAGCTTCGCTCCACTTATTAAGCACATCCTTGTCGGTGAGGTCAGGGGCCTTGGGGTAGATTACCATCCAGGGGTCGGGCTTCTTTCCTGGTCCTCCGTGGCATGTTCGGCAGGCAGCACTATAATGCCCGTAAAATTGCCGAGCAAATATTGGATCAGTTAAATCCATAGTATCGGGAACCTTGATCCCTTTAGCATGGTTCCGCACCGAATTTTCCATGGTCGTTCGTAGCACATATTCGGTAGGTTTACCATGTGGCTCTGTAACGCCAACATGTACAACACCACCATAAACGACCATGATAAAGATGATAACAGGTATGAGGACTATGATTCCGTAAATTGTGTATTTTATTTTCTTATTCATAACAGGCTGATTTCATTTGTAATATTCAACACAAGTGAGGCAGTCATAACCTTATTTTTATGTTTAAATTGAATAAACATTTTATATTTTCCCGCCTCAGGAAAGGAAGTATGAAGTTTTATTTCCGGCCCTTTTTGAGAAGTTTCCACAGGGTGAACATGCAAATACTGCTTTACGTCTTCACTAATTATGACCACATGGGCCAATGCTCCCAAATATGTATCTAAGGCCGTTATAAGTACCTCATTATGGTATACCAGTAGCGTGAGTCCAATCATTTCCTGAGGAAAAATTGGAAGTTGATCCTCTGGCAATTTTAGCTTATAGGGAGCTTCCTTCCAGATGAGAGATTCTTGGGGGAGTGAATCAGGTTCTTCTGGTTTACCTTTTACCAAAATTTCATGGCGCGCAACACCCTGATTACCGTTAATTGAATAATCAACGAACAAATGAAATTTACCTGCTTTTGGGAACTGATGATTAATCTGATATTTGTCATTAACCCGTATGGGGTGTAAATGACTGAAACAGGATAAGTCTTCACTTACTACCAAAAGGTGCATTTCCTTCTCATGTATTTTTTCCAGGCTTACTGTTCTCCCGTTATGGCTATCCAGTGGGTGGATTGAAATATCGGTATCATTGTCAACTGATACTTCTGATGGATTTGTCTCAAAATCAAACTGTACCTGAGCACTGGTATGGCTCTTTGTGTTATGGCTTATCATCTTTATAAATTTAAATTTTCGCTGTTTTTAACCTTAAACTATTGAGTACTACTGATACCGAGCTGAAGGCCATCGCTGCTCCGGCAATCATTGGGTCAAGCAAAAAGCCATTGACGGGGTAAAGTACGCCGGCAGCAATGGGGATACCGATAATATTGTAGATAAATGCCCAGAAAAGATTTTGCCGGATGCCCTGCACCGTTTTAGTTGAGAGCTTTAGTGCCTTGGGAATGGATTCCAGATCGGACGTGATCAGGGTCATTTTGGCCACATCCATTGCAATGTCCGAGCCGTGACCCATAGCGATGCTCACCTCTGCCTGTGCCAAGGCATGGCTGTCGTTAATGCCGTCCCCCACCATGGCCACTATCTTTCCTTTGGATTGTAATTCTTTCACAAAATCAGCTTTGTCGGAAGGCAACACCTCGCCTTTAAAATCGGTAAGGCCAACTTGCCAAGCCACTGCCCTGGCCGTTTGGTTGTTGTCCCCAGTGAGCATATATACCTCTACCCCATTCTTCTTTAATTTTTCAATTGCTGATTTGGAAGTGGCCTTGATCTTATCGGCTATGGCCAATACCGCCAACACTTCCTGATCATCCGAAAAGAAGACCACTGTTTTGGCTTCATCCTGCCACTCGTTTGCTTTTTGCCCGGTACTTTCAGGAATATTTATCTGGTTTTCCCGCATCAGTTTATTATTTCCGATGTAGTAAGTCTTACCTGCATTGTCGGTCGCTTTCACACCTTTTCCGGTGATGCTGTCAAAGTCTTTCAATTCTTCCGATTGCACTCCCTCTTCTTTCAGCTTTTTTACAACCGCATCGGCTAATGGATGCTCCGATTGGTTTTCAAGGGCGAGCAGCACCCCGGCATGGTAGGCTTCATGGGCTTTCTCCGTCCAAAAAAGATTAGTAACCGTAGGCTTACCCTCTGTGATGGTACCTGTTTTGTCTAATACCACCGCATTTACTTTATGACCTAACTCAAGACTTTCGGCATCTTTGATCAGAATGTTGTTTTCTGCTCCTTTACCCACACCTACCATGATGGCCGTAGGGGTGGCAAGGCCCAATGCACAAGGACAAGCGATTACCAATACAGCAACCGAGGTAAGTAATGCATGTGTAAAGGCATCATCTCCACCTACAAACATCCATACAACGAAAGTGACGATAGAAATGGCCATCACCACCGGCACGAATATTCCGGCAATTTTATCAACGAGTTTCTGAACCGGGGCCTTGCTGCCCTGAGCTTCCTGCACCATTTTGATGATTTGTGAGAGCAGCGTTTCCCCGCCTACTTTCTCGGCCTCAAACTGGAAGCTGCCCTTCTGATTGACCGTGCCGGCAAAGACTTTTTCGCCTTTGGTCTTGAACACAGGTACCGGTTCCCCGGTGATCATACTTTCGTCCACATTGGAACTGCCGGACAGTACTGTCCCATCTACCGGTATTTTCTCTCCCGGCCGCACCACAATGGTGTAGCCTTTTTGCACCGAGGCAATCGGAATCTCTTGTTCTTCGCCATTGATGATAGCCTTGAGTGTTTTAGGCTGCAAACCCATTAGTTTTTTGATGGCCGATGAGGTATTAGACTTAGCTTTTTCTTCCAGCAACTTACCTAAAGAAATGAAGGTGATGATCACGGTGGCTGCCTCGTAGTATACATGCGGGTGAATACCCCGGTTATGCCAGAACTCTGGAAACAGGGTATTGAACAAACTGAAAATAAAAGCGATTCCGGTGCTTAGTGCAACCAATGTGTCCATATTGGCTTTGCCGTGTTTGGCCTGTTTAAAAGCATTGATGAAAAAGCTCCGGCCAAACCAAAACAATACGGGAATAGTAAAAGCCAATGAAATCCATCGTCCCGGCATCCAGTCCATGTAAAACATGCCCAGAATAAAGACCGGAAGTGTCAGAATGGCCGACCAGACGGTACGGTTTTTCACATTCTGATAATGCTCACGTTGCCTCTCTGCCTGTGCTTCGCTTGGATCCTCCACATCTACGATCAGGTCATAACCCACTGATTGCAATGCGTTCCGTAAGGCATCTGGGGTCAGGGATTGGTCGTATTCAACCAAAACAGAATTGCTGGCAAAATTAACACTGGCACTGGCTACTCCCTGAGTATTATTTAGAATAGATTCCACGCTGGAGGCGCAGGCGGCACAAGTCATGCCCGTTACGGGAAACGAGTTCTTTACAATTTTCCCGTTCTTATCAGTATTCATGCTCTTTGGTTCACTAATATCTAAAGCTTCCATAAACTATTTTTTCAAGTTTGAATCCTAAATTGAACAATACAAAATTCAGAAGTGTGGAGAAGGTTTGTATTACAGAATTTGCTAAACGTTTTATACAATCGTCAGTGATTAGATATTATCCAGTGTTTTTCGCTTTAAACCCATAGTGCTTTTGAATTGTGAGGGTGTCATTCCGGTGATTTTTTTGAACTGGCTGCTCAAATGCGCAGCACTACTGTAGCCCAATTGAAAAGCAATTTGGCTCAGGGTAAGCTCGTCATAAATCATTAGTTCTTTTACGCGCTCTACCTTTTGCCGGATGATGTACTGATCAAGCGTAATACTCTCTACCGATGAAAACAGCATTCCCAGGTATTTGTAATCATAGTTGAGTTGATCGCCAATGTACTCCGCCCACTTTATATTTATCACATCTTTTGAATGATGAATTTTTTGAATGATCAAATTTTTCATTTGTTCAATCAGCCTGCTTTTACGATCATCAATCAGCGAAAATCCAATCTCTTCCAGGGCTTCGTTCAACTGCTTTTCAGCATCATTATCCAAAGATACTTCAAGCTCAATCTCCCCCAGTTCTAGGTTAGTATAAGGTATTGCAAGCCTGTCAATAATTTGCTTAACCGCTGTTATACAACGTGGACAGACCATATTTTTAACATGCAATTTTTTACTCTTCGTCATCTAAATACTGTTATGGAAATTCAATAAATAAACACTATTTTCCGTATTATGATTTATAAAATCCGGTGTTTGATGTATGAAATTGTGAGGTGTTAACGTCTTTTGTCAGAAATCTTTGTAATCAATTCTTCCATCAGTCTAATCAAAGCCTCATCCGGTTTTTTCCAATGCTCTGGTTTAGGTAAAGGTTGAGGCATCTTCTCCAGCACCTCTTCTCTAGTGAGCTTGACAATATTCACAAGGTCAGGGTTTAGTGTAATTCTTTCTTTAAAACGACTTAGATAATCCCATGTGCCCAGGCTCAGCATATCCAGTTTTTTACCGTACAGATCTAGTCTATAAAATAGGCCATCATTATTTGGAAAAGACTTCATAGGTATTTTGTCAATCACCTCTTCAAACTCTTCCAAGCCCCAAATAATATCCCAAATTTGCTTAACATCCCCACCACTAAATTTATTCCAGAATAACCTGTTTACCATATTAAATGCCCCAACCATATCTTGTGCTACACTTGGGCTTTCTTTAATGAAATCCTCAGTTGAGAGGGTCTTTTTTTTGGCTATTAGTATTTCTGTCAATGGTCCCATTAAAGAACGGTTGCATATTTTGTAAGCCACCCGGATACAGGTATTATCCAGGTGACACAAGGCATAATTGACCTGATTTTCCTTATTACCAAGTTCATCAAAGTACCAATATTTCATATTGGCTGTAACCAATTCATGTAAGCTTGCCTCTACACTTTCGGTATAACTTGATGATTTTACTTGTATATTCTGCTCCATAAGCCTGCAAAGTACATGTACCATGTGTACCCTTACAGAGGATCCTACGCTACTCCGGTAGGTGGTACATACTTTATCCAGTAATTTTTCTACTCCTTCCTGGTCAGCGTCCTGGAATTTCTTGACCATACGTTCACTAACATGTGGGGCAATATTAGTTGGGCTCTTAAATAACTCAAGCAATTCTTCAAAGGAGAGCTTTGATAATAATTCATTATCTTCCCTTTCCCTCTGCTCCCAGGCCGCCATTTTCAGCTCTTTAGCATTTTCTCTAATTCTAGGTAAGGCATCATAATACATTCTGACAACTTCTTTCTTCAGGCTTTCTGCTTCATTTTCATCTATCTCTATCAGTAGTGATTCCTTTATTGTAGCAAGTATCTGACTCCTAAGAGCCTTGCCCAGGGTTTTCTGATGTAGAAAATTCTTTATCTCAGGAAATGTTTCTTGACAGTCATCTTTAGAGGCCCTGTGTATGTAGTCATCCCAACCTTCTGATAAAAAAGCGTCATAGACTCTGATCTCCCAGCCATTACACATGACGATATATCTAACCTGCATTTCCGGGTGATTTGCATAAAGATGTGCCTGTAAATAATCGTCAAAACTCATTTCTTTCGGAGAGCCGGGTTTAGCCTCAATTATCCAAAATTTCTTTAGTTTCAAGGTAGGCACATAGTCAATTGCTACTTGCTTTCTACCTATCCTATGATATGGTTTGGAAAGTTTTAGGTTCTCTTCTCTAAGAATATCGTTTACAGTTCCTTTGGCATACCCTAAAAGACGCAAAAGAGGGGCAATGAAATCTTCTCTGATATCACTTTCCTTCCAATTTGTAAAATCCTGAGATTGCCAATCGTTAATAAATTTTTGATCAAGTATAGTCAGTTCCATTAAGGCCTAAATTTTCAAATATTTTCGTGTGATGATATTTTTTATTATATACCAAGATTTTAGATGCCAAAAAGAAACTGAGCGTAGGATTTATTACAATAGCCAAGAATGGCGAAAGTCCAACTTCAAGCAAAGGCACTATCGGCATCTTTTCATTGTAACTCCAAAAGTCTAACTCAACTGCTACCCATTCGGCAATAAATGACACAACCCCTGCCATCATAATGACTACCGTCAGTATCTTGAGATTGAAATTACGAATCCAAAACCTATCTTTCAAAACAACGGCAACAAGGCCATATATGATAAAAGTGAGTATGACATCTCCTAAAGTGCATGCGAGGAATTAATGCTATTCATAAAGTAGTCATACTCATCATATAGACCGGCATGCAGATTTTACCAAATAAAATGTAGCACAAAGGAAGTCAGTGCTATCCAAACGATCAGTCTTTTACCAATGGAATTCATTCATAAACTAAATTCAGGATCAACTTACCAAATGGGGCTGATCCTGATTTATATTATTTACAATGCTTTCACTTTAAAAGAGACTTTGAGCTTCTCCCAAGACATAGAAACTTCAGCTTGAGCATCACCTATTTCCGTTACCGAATAGGTGAGTGATTCCTGATTTTCAGAGAGGACTTCCGGCTTTACTTTCATTCTTACTACATCTAACGATTTATCATAGTCATCACTCATGTGCTGATCCCAATTTTCGTTGATAATAAGCGTCCACTCTTTCTCTCCGGGAATGGTGAAAAACCCGTATTTACCGGCAGGTACTTTGGTGTTATTGATTTCTACATCTTCGGAAAAGTTGATAGCTGTAGCTCTGTGAGCGCCTGTCGCCCAAACTTTGTCATACTCAACGAGCCCTCCCCAAATTGTTCTCCCTCGCACACTAGGTGAAGAATAGTCAATATGCACGTGGGTATCTCCTGCATTTCCCATAGCAGAGGTCTTTGGGCTTTTGGGTTTAGGCTTACCCGTGTCTTCTGAGGTGGCACCATGAGTAGCATGGTCAGTTGTGGCTTTTTTACATCCCCTTGAAAATTGCAGGTGGATAATCTTCCACATTCCATCCTCTACCTGCATAGAAAGAGTAACTAGTCCGTCAGAATTGATCTGTTGGCCTTGCATCTCTCCCCGAATTAAATAATTACCTCTCAATAGTGCCATTTCTTTGTTAATCAAAGATTCTGCTACGTCAAGTGAGAAGGTCATATTCTGCATTTCTTCAATTTCTTTGCCCAAATGGCCATCAGGATAATGCTCCCAGGAATCATCTACAGATCCTTGTTCATAAATCTTGGCTTTGGGTGAGAAAACGGCATTTAGAGGTTCCAGATTCTTATCGTTTACTGAGTTTACAAATAAGTCCAGCACATCGTTTACAGTGTTTTCCGGTTTAGCTGAATCATCACAGGCGTACATGAACGCTGTTGCAGCTAAGATTAAAGTGGTAAATAATTTTTTCATCATAGGTTATTGTTTAGTTAATCATTAAGCAATCGTAATTTTTTCATCCAGGTACACCTGCTGGATCAGGTTAAGCAATTCAACACCTTCTTTCCTTGGTCGCTGGAATGCCTTTCTTCCCGAAATCAAACCCATTCCACCTGCTCTTTTATTAATCACGGCTGTTTTTACTGCTTCAGCATAGTCCGACTCTCCAGAGGAAGCTCCTCCCGAATTGATCAAGCCTATCTTGCCCATATAACAGTTGGCTACTTGATAGCGGCACATATCAATGGGATGATCGGAAATATAGTTGCCGTACATTTCTTCAGAGGTCTTACCAAATTTCAGGTCTCTGAAACCACCATTTGTATCCGGCAGTTTTTGTTTGATGATATCTGCCTGAATGGTCACTCCCAGATGGTTGGCCTGTCCGGTAAGGTCTGCAGCTGTGTGATAGTCGTTATCTTTTGTTTTAAAGGATTCATTTCGGGTGTAACACCATAAAATGGTAGCCATTCCCAATTCATGGGCATAAGTGAAAGCATCTGAGATTTCACGTATTTGCCTGTTTGATTCGGGTGACCCAAAATAGATAGTTGCACCAATCGCACAAGCTCCCATGTTCCAGGCGTCCTTCACCGTCCCAAATAAGATCTGGTCATGCTTGTTTGGATAAGTCAGTAACTCGTTATGATTGATTTTTACGATGTATGGAATCTTGTGTGCATATTTTCTTGCGGTAAGCCCTAATACGCCAAAGGTAGAGGCTACACCGTTACAACCTGCTTCCAAACCAAGTTGTACAATATTCTCGGGGTCAAAGTAGTCGGGATTAGGGCCAAAAGCACTTCCGGCTGAATGTTCAATACCCTGATCCACCGGAAGGATGGATAGGTAGCCTGTTCCAGAGAGATTGCCACTGTTATACAGGCGTGAAAGTGCATTGAGTACTTGTGGATTTCTGTTGCTATTGACAAAAACATTATCCAGATAATCTGAACCAGGTAAAGTAAGTCTTGTTCTATCAATCGTTTTACAAGTATGTTGCAGAAGGTATTCTGCCTGATCTCCTAAATATTCATTTATTTTTTTCATGTGTATGTAATTTTTTTTAGTGGCCGCATGGAATTCACATCATCAGCATTCATCGCTGGTTGGTGTTTCCCAAACATGCTCATTTCATAGCATCTGATTTTTATATAGTTACTACTGTCTTATGTCATTTTTTGGCTTTTAAATCTTAAGTTCGGAATTATGAGAACGGCTACAAGCGATAACACCGTGCCAATCACCGGATAAGGCCATGAGCTACCGATTGTGTATAACCATATGCCTAACATCGGTCCCAATACCTGACCAATACTATTCACTGATGTTTGTAAAGACAGATTCGCCCCGGTATGGTTTTTATCCACCAAAGAAATCATGGTAATTAGGTTGGGAGTGACCATTGCACCTCCGATCGCAAAAATTACAATCATGGTATATACGTAGATATTGTATGTCCAAAAAGAAAAAACAATCATAGCAAAAGCAGCCAATGCAAAACCGATAAAAAGTTGTGTGTTTACAGAGATAGTTTTTGCATCTACATTGGCAAATAAAGGCTGTAAAACGGCCATAACCAGGCCACAAAGCATAAACCCAAGTCCTACCTGGGAAGTGTCAAACAAGAGAATGTCTTTGGCATAAACAGAAAACACCGTCTCAAACAAGGTTACGGCCAGTTGAAGAATTAATGAGAGAAACAATAGTAGAACAAAATCACGTTTCACATTTGACTCTGGCTTTTGGCCTGCTTCTATGATGTCAAGATTCTGTGCTTGGGGGTTTTTGAGCCAACCCATTGCCAGCAACAAAATTATTGTCCCTAATAGGGCGACTGCCAGGAATGGGATACTGAATCTATCCAGTAGCAAGTGTCCCATTCTCGTGTCCAAATGTAAATTAGTTTGTGCCAGGTAACCACCAATCATAGGCCCGGTAATCACACCTGTACTGACAGCCACCCCCGACCAGGCCAGTACTTTTCTACGCTGCATGCTATTGGTAAGGTCACTGAGAAATGCATTGCCCACAGGTATAACCGAAGACGAGAATATACCACCTAAAATACGGGCTACATACAGCATAAGCAAAGAAGTAGACAGGCCGGTTAAAACCTGCATAATAACAAAGCCTGATAACCCCATAGTGATCAGCATCTTGCGACCGAAACGGTCGGACAGTTTGCCCCATATAAAAGCAAAGAGAAGCTGAAAAAACGGGTAAATGCTGGTAAGAATTCCAATGTGATAGTTGATATCCTCTTCAGCCACAATGCCGGATTTTAATGCCAGCCTTTCCGTATAGTAGGGCAAAACGGGAAGCAATACACCATATCCGCTCATAACTACAAAAATACTCAGCAGGATAATGATGATCCTGCCAAGAATTTCGCGATTACCCATTATTTGTTACCGATTTTCTTTTTCAGTAGCTGTGCATTGATCGCCACTATGATCGTACTCAAACTCATAAAAACCGCACCAACTGCCGGACCTAAAACGAAACCAGATGTGTAAAGCACCCCTGCTGCCAAAGGAATTGCAACAGTGTTATAACCGGTAGCCCATATCAGGTTTTGAATCATTTTGTTGTAAGTGGCCTTCCCAAATAAAATCAGGTTGGCTATATCCTGCGGGTTGCTGTTTACCAAGATTATGTCGGCTGTTTCGGCTGCTACATCGGTTCCTGAGCCTACCGCAATACCCACATTGGCTTGTGCCAGAGCAGGCGCATCGTTCACACCATCACCGGTCATGGCGACAAACTCGCCCTTAGACTGAAGCTCTTTTACTATTTCCACTTTTTGATGTGGCAGTACTTCTGAATAGTAGCCGTCTAGGCCTAGTTCTTCACTTACTGCTTTGGCGACTGTTTCATTGTCACCGGTGGCCATCATCACTTTGATGTTGTTGTTTTTGAACACTTTAATTGCCTCGGCACTTTCCGGTCTGATCTCATCTGCCAGGGCGATGTACCCGGCCAGTTTATTATCCACGAGAACAAAAACGACTGTCTCGGCTGCACTGCTGTAGGCACCATCAGGTATGGAAATATGCTCATCTTTCAGATAGCCGGGGCTCACTACTTTCACATCTTTCCCTTCCACTTTTGCTTCAACCCCTTTACCGGTAATGGCATTGAAGTTTTCAGGCTTGGGAACCGCAATGTCTTTCTCTTTGACTTTTTTAATGATGCCAACGGCAATAGGATGCTCCGAACTTTGCTCTAATGCACTGGAAAGCCTCAGTAATTCATCTGGTTCAAATTGCTGATCTACCGCCTCTACACGGGTAACACCAAAATCACCTTTAGTTAGTGTTCCGGTCTTATCAAAAACAAGGGCCGAAATCTTTCTGGATTCCTCAAATGCCGTTCTATTGCGTATCAATAATCCATTCTGAGCAGAAACTGCTGTGGATATGGCTACTACTAATGGTATGGCCAAACCTAATGCATGAGGGCAGGCAATAACCATCACCGTCACCATTCTCTCCAGGGCATAGACAAATGGAAAACCTAAAAACAACCAGGTAGCCAGCGTCCCAAAGCCTATCGCTAATGCGATATAGGTAAGCCACTTGGCGGCACGGTCTGACAAATTTTGCATTTTTGACTTAGACTTTTGCGCCTCTTGTACCAGCGTAATTACTTTATTAAGGTAGCTGTCTTTGCCGGTATGCTCCACCTTTACTTTGAGTGAACCATTGCCATTGAGCGAACCTCCGATTACTTTATTCTCCATACCTTTTTTGACAGGTTTGGATTCCCCGGTCAGCATAGACTCGTTCAGATAGCTTTCCCCCTCTACGATAATACCATCAGCCGGAACTTTTTCACCAGGTTTGATCAGGATAATATCTCCTTTTTGCAGGTCTTCCAGCTTCACATCTTCTACAGCATCGCCTTTGACCCTGTGGGCCTCAGAAGGCATCATACTTACCAACAATTGCAGCGCTTTTGAAGCTCCCAGAACCGACTTCATTTCCAGCCAGTGGCCCAGTAGCATGATATCAATTAGGGTGGCCAGTTCCCAGAAGAAATCCTCCCCTTCAAGGCCGAAAACTGTTGCGGAACTATAAAAATAGGCTACACTGATGGCCATAGAAATTAAAGTCATCATGCCTGGGGCACCCTCCTTCAGCTCATTCTTTAACCCTTTCAGAAAAGGCCAGCCCCCATAAAAATAAACGATGGTAGAAAGCCCGAACAAAATGTACGCATTGCCCGGCAGCAGCCATTCATAGCCAAAAAAGCCCTGGATCATGGGAGAAAAGACCAAAATCGGAATCGTCAAAACAAGGGATATCCAAAAACGCTTTTTAAAATCCTCAATCATCATTTTGTGATGGTCATGGCCCATTTCTCCATGTCCGGGGTTATGACCGGAATGATCACCATGTCCCCCATGAGATGAATGATCCATCGCCTTCTCATGACCGTGTTTGGATTTTTCTGCTAAGGAATCTTTCACCTCTTCTTTCTTATCTCGTGCCTCTTCTTTGGAGGTATTGCTGTGATGATGGTGCTCGTGATTATGTCCTTTGTGATTTTCCATATTTACAAAATTTAGATGTTGGGGTATTCCAGGTTAAGTTTTTCAAGTTGATCAGCTAAAATTTTCGCTGCGGTATAATTACGATACCAACGCTTGTCTGCAGGGATGATATGCCAGGGCAAGTGGTCGCAGGTATTCAGTATGGTATGGTACACCTCCCGATAATCATCCCATTGGTTGGGTACGAGTTCATCTTCTTTGGCATATTTCCAGCGTTTGTGTGGTTTTGTTTTCCGATCTTCTATACGCTTTACCTGCTCATCAGCTGAGATATGCAAGTAAAACTTTAAGATCAAAGTATTATTTGCGAGCAGGTGATGCTCCAATTCGTTAATCAAATTGATGCGATGCTCCAACACATCCTCTGACAAGCTTTTGTTTGTCGCTGGCACCAAAATGTCTTCATAGTATGATCGGTTAAATACCTTGATCATCCCTTTCTCAGGAAAGTGGGGATAAATGCGCCACAAAAAATCGTGTTTGAGCTCGTCAGCTGTAGGCTTTTTAAAAGAAGTAACCTGCACACCTTGCGGGTTCATACCACTGAAAGCGTGACGGATGGTCCCGTTCTTGCCTGAAGTGTCAAGGCCCTGCAAGATGATAAGCATACTGTATCTGCCATCGGCATAGAACTTATTCTGTAGCTTAAAAAGCTCCTTACGCAGTTTTTTAAGTGCCTTCTTTGTTTCCATTTTATCAGCTTCTGCTGGCGGCAAGGTGGTTATATGATTTAAGTCTACCATTTTCTACTCTTTATTATTTTGCTCATAGGCCATGGTAAAATATGCTCCGTCATCCTCCGTGAATTTCTGACGTTGTAATACTAAACTCTCAGTCAGGTATTCTTCAACCGTGTAGTTGATGGTCTTTATCTTTAGGCCCATCACATAGGCTTCAACTACAGCATCACTACTAATAGTTATCTTTCCATTTTCTTTTTTGCTCTGCCTGTTTTTTATGGTAACCAGGCTTTTAGAACCAAAAAAACTGAGTACGCCCGATTCAACGCTCATCTTCAAATAGATATCTTTCAACTTACTGCTACTTTGTAAATCATATAACTGCTTAAAATCTTCTGAGGTAACATCCACTTTTATCTTTTCATCTCCCGGATCGGTAAAAGGAAATACATTGACCAGCACATCAAATTCTCTGGGGTTACACTTGTAAGTGGTGGTATATTTTTCATCCAATTGGTTATTTTCATCATACAACTCCACCAACACTTCTACAGTATAGGTTTCACTTTCCCGCTTTAACTCTCCGGTCAGAAAAATTTGCATGCCTTGTGGTTTTCCATTTTTGTCAAAATTTTTACGAACTATTTTTTTTCCAGCAATCTGCTCAATCAACATTTCCTTTTCCTGACCATAGGACATGCCGGGAGTAAATTGCAGAAATATCAATATGAGGAAGAGGATATTACGCATGGTGCTTCATTAACGCTTTAATCTCCATTGCCAAAGTTTCAGAAAGATCAATAGCATTGCTTTCATGAGGGATGGTGTTGCACGTTACGATCTGCTGTACGCCTGAATTTTTCAGGTCTTTATAGGCCGACTCTGCAAACACAGCATGAACTCCCACACACACAGGAGGTCTCATATTGGCCTTTTTTAAGTGGTCCACCGTCTCAATCATAGTCCTTGCAGTGGAAATAATATCGTCAACCAGCACCGGGGTGTGGTCTTTATATTTTGCCACATCCGGTATGGATACTTCTACATCCCGGTCACCATGTCGTACTTTTTCCAATACTGTAAAGGGCGCATTGGCTTCTTTTGCCACCTCAGAAACCCACTGCTCACTTTCGCTATCCGGGCCGATGAATACCGGCTTTTCAATATTATCGCTCACCCATTTTGAAATGTGTGATGCCGCATGCACTATGGTATTAGGTACGCTATAGATTTCGCTTAACGCGCTTCTACGGTGCAGATGCGGGTCTACTGTGGTAAGTGTTTCTGCGAATCCGCAAATTAATTGTGCAAAATACGTTGAGGTGATCCCTTCTCCAGGGTTAAATTGTTTGTCTTGCCTCATGTAGGCCAGGTAGGGTGCTACAAAGCAGGTACATGCGGCTCCCAGGTCTTTGGCTGTTTTACTTAGAAAATATAAGGGCAGCAACTTAGCGTCCGGTTTATATAAGGTGCAAACCATCACCACGCATTTTCCTTTTACGTCAGAATGTATCTGTACAAAGCTCTCTCCATCGGGAAACTGCCGGATGGTTGCCTCACCCTTTTCAGCCTGAAGGTGTCCGGCTATTTTTTCAGTAAGATCTTCGTTGCCCGGTAAGGCAAAAACTATCATTTCCATATTTTTATGTCTCTTTGATTTTAATAATTTCTTTTTGTGTATCCAGGTAAGAAAGTGCATACTCAAGCTCTCCTCGTGACTCAGCATGGATTTCAAACAGGGTATCGTTTTCTTCCACCTGAGTATTCAAAGGCGTAAGAAGCAAAATGCCTGCTGTCATCGCTCCAGGAGCACCAGCCAGCTTAGCCACTTTCGCGAGTCTGCGATTATCAATTTCAGAAACTACCCCACTCGTTATGGACTTGATCTTATGCTTATGGGAGGCTAATTCAGGTTCCTTGAAAAAGCCTTGTGCCTGGCAGATAGCGGTAAATTTTTTGTAGCCGTCTCCACTTTTCAAAATTCTCAAAGCTTCAAGAGCGCCTGCCCCTTCGGCTTCTTTTCCTCCCATTTCAAGTAACCTGCCTGCCAGTAGTACTGCTCTTTCACGCAGGTCATCAGGTGCATGGTCTTCATTTCTTAAGACGGACAAAACATCCCTTGCCTCCAGTGCAGGGCCGATGCCCCGCCCCACAGGTTGCGATCCATCGGTTAATACAATATCAATATTCAGTCCGATGGCTTTGCCTACGGCAACCATCTTTTCTGACAGATGCTCAGCAGCTTCCCGGGAGCGCACTTTAGCCGTTGGGCCGACAGGAATATCAATCACAACATTAGTAGAACCTGCTGCCGCCTTTTTTGAAAGCACGGAAGCGATCATCTGCCCTTCGCTATCAATATCTAATGCTTTTTCCACGCGGATGAGTATATCATCAGCCGGACTTAACTGTACTGATCCGCCCCAGGCCAGGCACCCCCCTTCTAGATCCACCACTTTTTTCATTTGCTCGGTGGTAAGATTTACGTTGGTAACTACCTCCATGGTGTCAGCGGTACCAGCTGGAGAAGTAATGGCACGGGAAGAAGTTTTAGGAATGGTCAGCCCCGCTGCGGCAACAATAGACACTACCAGTGGGGTAGTTCGGTTACCAGGCAAGCCACCTATGCAGTGTTTATCATAAACCTTATCTTTACCCCAATCCAGTTTAAAACCCACATTAATCATGGAACGGGTGAGGGCAATCACTTCTTCCTGATTTAATGCATTCCCTGTGCTGGAAGCCAGAAAAGCTGAAAGTTGAATATTGGATAAATTCCGATTGACGATATCGCCAATGATCCTGTCAAACGCTGCCTGGTTCAAGCGGTGTCCATAAATTTTCTTACGGACGTCACTCATGGAATCCAAGGCATCCAAATGACTCAAGGTAAGTTCATCCCCAGCATTTGCTCCCAATGAATCAATGGCTGCTTCTGATAAGCTTAGTTGGTCATGAGTCAGATGTTCTTCATTGTCCCAAACGATGAGTGAGGCCACGATGGTTTTATTTCCTTTTGAAACTTTTATACGATTTAAAGCCTCAAATCCTTCGGACACACATACCGGACAATCCTTGCGCATAAATACCATGTATTCATTGCGTGCATCAATGCCTAGTCTTACTAATTTTAATACGTTATGGCGGGTATCCTTTGCTTCCATCACAATTCTACCGTTTGATTAAGTTGAGGGATATGTGTTTGCCATCCTTTATTATCTTCCAGGGCTTTTGATAAAGCTTCTGCCTGCGCTGCTTCCCCATGAATAATGAATACCTTTTCGGGTTGTTTTTTAATTTCAGAGAGCCAGTCAATCAAATCGTTTTGGTCACCATGCGCACTCAGTCCTTCAATGTGTTCCATGTGCATTTTGAATGGTAGCCATTTGCCATACACTTTAATTTCTTTCGCTCCTTCCAGCAGTTTTCTTCCTCTGGTTCCTTCTGCCTGATAGCCTACAAAAAGTAAGGTGTCATTACTATTGCCTGATCTTGTTTCCATATAGTTCAGTATTCGTCCGCCCGTCATCATTCCACTTCCGGCAATGACGATCTTGGATTTGTTGTCTTCCCTCAGCGCCAAGGTTTCCCGATAGTTGCTAACTACCTGAAAATGAGAACACATTTCATCACATTCTTCCGGTTTAAGCTTATGCCAATCCCGCGAGGCATGGAAGAGATGAAGTACATTGGCACCCATCGGACTGTCCATGATCATGGGTATTTTTGGTATCTTCTTCTCTTTCAATAACCGCCATATCATCAGCATCATCAATTGCGTGCGCTCTACCGCAAAGCTCGGTATGAACAGGCTGCCTCCCCGTTCAATGGTTTCATTGATGATATGTTCCAGTTCAGGAACTATAGTTTCCTCTTCCGGATGCACCCTGCCGCCATAGGTGGATTCAATCAGCAGTATATCTGCCTTTTCAGGCTTTTTAGGAGCATATAGCAGCAAATCTTTTTTGCGTCCGATATCACCAGAAAACACCAGGCGACTATCGTTGATCTCTACTTCAATAAAGGTTGATCCTATAATGTGGCCATTGTATTGCCACCTAACCTTAAAGTCTTCTTCTATCACATGCCACTTTCCTTCTGAAACAGGGTTAAAAAGTGGGATTGTTTTTTCAACGTCTTTCAGGTCATAAAAAGCCTCTGCCGGATGGTGTTTACTATATCCTTCTTTATTGGCTCTGGCAGCCTCCTCTTCCTGAATTTTAGCACTGTCTTTTAGTATAATTTCAGCGATCTTGAGGGTGGGCGCACTTCCATATATTTTGCCTTTGAAGCCTAATTTTACCAAGCGGGCCAGGTAGCCTGTGTGATCAAGGTGCCCATGGGTAAGTACCACCGCGTCAATAGATGCCGAGACATACTCGGGTGGCTCCCAATTGAGCAGTCTCAGTTCTTTTAATCCTTGAAAAACACCGCAATCCACCATCAGCTTTTTACTTCCGGTTTCAAGCAAATATTTGGATCCTGTAACGGTACCAGCCGCACCTAAAAATTTTATGGTCATTTTTTCTTTCATCTTTAAATACAAATCATTTTTAATAGACCGTCCTGCTTGAACAAATTTCGTTTCCTTCTTTAATGATCCCTCTGATCCGCTTATCAGATATTCCTATTTCATTAAGCACCTTTGGCTTGTCACAAAGCTCCTTGCAGAGCACTACCATCTTATCAATCAACTGTTGCTTTTCGGATTTGGTGAGAGTGGTAAGACAGGTAATAGGATGTAAACCGGACAAGTTAATCCGGTCACTTAAACTTCCTTGTTGGGGATAATCCCAGCCGATGAGAATTAAACCGGAACATTTACCATATTGAATGGCATCTTCGGTGAACCGGGTATTGGTCACCACCCAACCCTGATGAAACTTAGTAGCATGATCTTTACGTTTCTGCCATTGCTTTTTTACATCTTCAAACCGGGATTTTATATAGAGTGGAATTTTTACATCGCACTTATAACCTTGCCGGTTATGGAATTTGCACTCTACCATAAAGTGCCTATTATCCTTTTCGGCCTCCACATCTATTTCGTGAGTCACACAATGGCCCTGAATGATCACACCTACTTTAGTGCGGTATCCCTGGTGTTTGAGAATTTCACCAATGAACTTTTCAAAGGGGTATCCTGATGGTCCCAGCTCTAAAATAGCCTGCTTGGTTTTGTACCTTCCTGCGACAGGTTTTGAGTACTTCCTGAGCATGGAAAAGGCCTGACTGTATATTTTTTTTGTAGACATTCCATCAAAAAGCTGCTTCTCAATTTCGCTCACAATCCGATCTGTTACAGCCAAATCTGCTCCGGCTCGTTCCAGCGATTGCCTTAATTTTTCCGCTGAGAAAGCAGCTCTTTCTCCTGAAGCTTTTGTGATGAGAACGGTCTTTTCTGACATTTATACTACTTTAACAATCCAATGTTAAAGTTAGAATATTACCCCTCGGAGGTATTTACGATATCTCACTTTCGATGTATGAAATTATGATACCCAAAAACGTTTCTGAGGTTATGAGTTAAAGCTCTTTTCGCGGTAATAATCGATGAGGTAGTCCTGATAAATCCAAAAGAATTTACTGATATCAAAGAAGTTTAAAGGAGCCATGCTAAACTTTGATTTTATCTCACGCACCAACTCACCGTATTCCAAATAATCGGATGGCAATAAAGTCTTGTGGTGATAACTTTGAATTACTTTCAATGAATGTTTATTCCATAATGGAAAAAACATCGGGGCATGAACTGCACAATACCTGGATGCAAATGCTATGGTTTCATTATCAATACCGCTATGCCCATTTTGAGCAATACCAATGGCAATTGAAAGGTCGCCTTTGGTCAGAGGTTCATCAATTTTTAGCCTTTCAATATGATCATGAAAGCCGCCCATGATGAAATAATCAACCCTGTCATGATCGGCTACTGCCATAACCTTCTCTTTGATGACATCAATATCCTGATTACCGGGACGGTTTTTGATGAATTTGATGAGTTTTCTATCGGTAAGAAAGTAACCTCGAATTGCTTTTGTGTGATTAACATATTCCTCCATGACTCTCGGAATCATTCATTTATTACTTCCACGGTTTTAGGAGCTATGACTGCTTGACGCATAACTGTACCATACCATTGATTGAAAACCACACAGGCAGTCAGATCTCCGGTGACATTAACCGCTGTACGAAACATTCCCAATAATCGCTCTACACCGATAATGATGATGATACCTTCTGCCGGAATACCTGCACTGCCCAAGACGGATGCAAGAATTACGACTCCTCCTCCCGGAATGGCCGGTGTACCTATTGACGCAGCAACTATAGTTATAACCACAACGATAATATTAAGCAAACTCATTTCCAGCCCGTACGCCTGGGCAATGAACAAAGTGGTTATGGTTTGATAAAGAGCTGTTCCATCCATATTGACAGTTGCCCCGATAGGGATGATAAAATTACTGATCGCATGATCCACTTTTAATTCTTCTTCTGCTGTTTGCAACGAAAGAGGCATTACTGCAGCAGAACTGGTGGTGGAAAAAGCCAGGAGTTGAGCGTCTCTGATCTTTCCCAAGAATTTTAGCGGGTTCCTGCGGCCTAACAAACTCACCATCATCAGGTATATGCCTACTAAAATTAGTAAACCTGCCAAGACTACTATCACGTAATAACCTAGTCCGGCAAGGGAGCTTAGACCTACACTGGATGTAAGCTGAGCCATGAGACCAAAAACTGCTATGGGTACTAAAATCATGGCCCAATTAACTACTGTCATACAAATTTCCTGTACAGCACTCAGCAATAACTTCACAGGTTTCAGCAGATTATCTGGCAATGATAATACTGCCACTCCAATAATAATGGTAAAGATGACAATGCTCAACATTTCCCCACTTACCATAGAGGCCAGCGGGTTTTCAGGCAGCAGATCGGTAATGATGCCAGGCATATCATTGATGCCAAACGATAATTCAGCATTTTCTTCGCCTGCCGCCAGTACTGCTTCATGCTCGGCAGCTGCCTGTTCATGCAGGTATCTCCCCGGTTTAAAAACCGTGGCAAGAAGGGTTCCTATACTCACGGAGATAATGGTGGTAGCCACAAAATAAAGTAAAACACCACCTCCCAGTTTTTTCAGGTTGTCTTTGTCATTACTGGCGATACCAGTAATGATAGAGGCCACGATTAACGGGATCATGATCATTTGCACGAGCTTAAGAAAGAGCATGCCGGGCAGGGCCAGCCAGTTACCTAAAACATCGGCAGTGGCTTTGCTAACCCATCCATTTTGTGGGCTCAAAAGAAGGCCAAAACCCACTCCTAAGAAAAGTGCAATGAGTACCTTTAACCAGAGCTTGCCTGCTACCAGTTTTTGAAGATAGGTATTAAGTGATTTGAGAGATTTTATTTCTGTATCAAACAAGCTCATTATATCATCCCCAAACTTTCATTTGTCTTTTTAATTGATCTCTCGGCACTTTCTTCTATCCCGGTCAATGCCCTGATCGCATCAATGGTCTCCGGGATTACGATGGCCTGGTTGTCCACTACATAGGCGTAATAGAGCTCATTACCTTCTACTTTTAGCATGTCTTGCCACAGTGCTACCTCGTACATATCGCCCCAGGGTCGTCCCATATCCAGGTATCTTTCTTTGATCGTATTATTGGAAACCAACCCATCGTTATAGCTCATCAACGTGATTCGTGTAGATGTCTGAAATGCCTCTATCACTTCCTTTTTATCAGCTTTTCGGGTAAGTCGCACATTCCAGTAATGCAGATGGCTCAGGGTTTGAGGAACTTTCACCGCCATAGTAACTACATCCAGCTCAGGGTCTACACTTTGCGCATCTGGTCCCTGATGGCTGGGGATGTCTTTTTCAGGTACTAGGGTATTCATGATGCCACCAAGATGGCTTTCCCAGGGGTCGGTCGCTCTACGAAGCAAAGTACCACGGGCACTTTCTAACAGTCCGGCTCTTTTCAATGCAGAAAGTGTCCTGACAATTGAAGTGGTGTTACACGAAACTACCCGGGTACTGTCCCGGTTTAGGGCGGAAGCATAATTGTTTTCTGCGCTAAAGGAATGTCCGGTAGTTTCGTGTTTTTCACCTCCTTGAATGATAAATTTGATTTCTCGCTCTTTATACAACTGCACGTTTTGGGCCGCTATCTTCTTGGGTGTACAATCCACTACTACATCTGCTACATCTAATAGGTCAGTCATGTTGCCTGCCGGGGAAATAGCTACCTGCTCCATGTTGCTTTTAGCTTCTGGAGTAGCAGCATAAATGGGGTATCCTTTGCTTACCGCTGCTTGAATGCGCCAATCACTGATCACATCACAAACTCCGGCCAATTCCATATCCTCTTGCAGTGCAATAGCATCCGCTACTCTTTTGCCGATTACACCATATCCGATAAGTGCTATTTTCTTTTTCATAATGTTATTGCGTTTTAATTTTGGTATGAATATTATTTATGTTGGATAATCCGAATACGATCAGTACAAAGCTTTGTGCGATCTCCATGATCACCAATATCCTGGCAGGATACGTTAAGGGTACGATGTCTCCGTAACCGATTGCCGCAAAAGTTACCACACTGAAATAGAAAAACTCAAATAAAAAGCTGAGATAACCCATGTTGTCCGATGTGTTAAATCCCTGAAATGAGCCTGTATTGGCAGCAGCAATACAGCTATAATCTGCGGCATAGGAGAAGATAATCAACAGTACCAGTAGCCCGAAAATCCAGAGCAATTGCCCAAAAGAATGACACTGGCGAATGGATTTATTTACCTGTTTGAAGGTAAAAAATGTAAAATATATAGTTTTGATCAGGGCAAATAAAACCACCAGGTAAGGCACCCAGCTTATTTTATGATCAACAAATTGCATGAGGTAGACATAAACGATGGCCACCAAAGCCACCAGTATCACAGCCGGACTCAGGCGCTTGATCAGTTGTTTTAAGAAACTATCGTAGTCTATTTTGTATACCATTGTATATAAGTCAATTGTTCATTGCCGGTTTAGTTGTAGATTCTGTTCTGCCATACAGACGAAGTATAATTGCACCAATGACACCGGCAAGCACTGAAGCAAACAAAATACTTAGCTTGGCAATGAATGTATATTCCTCTTTTTGGAATGCCAATTCAGTGATGAATAGTGACATGGTAAAGCCTATTCCGGCTATCATGGCTACTCCCGAAAGGTGTCTCCAGGAAATTCCTTCTTGTAACTCGGCCAGCTTAAATTTCACCAAAAGCCAGCTTACTCCCAAGATACCGGTAAACTTGCCAACCAAAAGCCCGAAACCTATCCCCAGGCTAATGGGATGACTTAAAATTTCTACTAAATTTCCATGAATGTGAATCCCGGTATTGACCAGGGCAAATAAGGGCAGAATAAAAAATCCTACAATAGGTGCCAGGTGATGCTCTATTTTTTGCAAGGGAGTTTCAGCATCATCTGATTTTTGCTTGATCTCTTCCAGAATACTGAGTTGTTTTTCTGAAATGAAGTTACCCTTAATAGGAGTTGCCTCTAAGAATTGCAAATGAAGTTTTTGGAGATTTTTTAAGTAATCTTCTTCCTTGATCTTAACCTTACCGGGAATGGTGAAAGCAGTGAGAATGCCTGCAATGGTCGGATGTACCCCGGAGAAAAAAAATGCCAACCAAACCCCACCTATCCCAATGAGTGCATAAAACCAGGCTTTGCGAACGCCAATGTAATTACCTCCTACCAATACAAGTAGGAATAATACACCGTGAAGCAAATCAATATATGAAATTCCGGAAGTGTAAAAAATAGCAATAATCAGTACGGCACCGAGATCGTCTACTATGGCAAGTGCCACCAAAAATACTTTGAGCCCTACAGGTACACGATCTCCAAAAAAAGAAAGCACTCCAATGGCAAAGGCTATGTCTGTGGCCATTGGGATTCCCCAACCGTGCTCGGTAGCAGCATTGAAGTTGAAAATAAGATAAATGGCTGCCGGAACTACCATGCCGCCAATAGCTGCTCCGATAGGCAAAATAGCTTTTCTGAAAGAAGACAGTTTTCCTCCTATAATTTCCCTTTTCAACTCCAGGCCTACCTGTAGGAAGAAGATCGCCATTAAGCCATCATTTACCCAAAGTAATAGTGACTCTGACAAAGCAAATTCCCCAACCAAGAGCGAGATTTCAGTGTGAATAAAGTTTTGATATACTTCCCCGAATGGGGAATTAGCCCAGATCATGGCTACCAGTACAGCCAGAAAAATGGAAATCCCTGAAGCTGATTGGTTCTTTACCAGATTATTCAAAGAGTTGTTTAGGCGGGTAATCATTCAGATGCATCCTTTTCCAGGCCTTGTTGTAGTGTAAGCATTGGGCTTTTTTAATTATACCAGGACTGGTTTAACCTTTATTGGTGTCTGCGCCCCTACAGTATTCACAAATAAATCTTTCATTACACCACATATTTATCCCACAGGCCGTATTTTTCCTTTATTTTTCCTTTTGAAAAAGAAAGTGCCATTACCAAAATTCCGGTTAAGCTTGTGCTCAGCGTAAACGCTATATTGATATCTTCAATAAACCATGGCAATACGGCCAGTACCAGGCCGAGCAATACATTTAAATAGCGTAGGCTTCTAATTACTTCAGCCATGGCCATTACCGCAAATACAATTGCAAGTGCCCCTCCCAAATGATTTAAATCGGCAAATGGAGTTTCTATCCCAACCCCAAAAACTGTGGGAGAGACCATCAACCAAATCCCTAAAACTGTTGATACCGTCAACATCCAGGGGAAGCTCATTCCCCAAATTGAAGATTTAAATACCTTCCAGGGACTGTCATTAAATTCTGCCATTTCAGGGGAACGTTGATCCATTTCAGTGGAAAGTGCATCACCGCCTTTCCAAAATACTATCCATAACGAATCCCCTTTTTGTTTTCGTTGCACCATATGTTGCCACATGGCAATCACTTCATCAATTTGTAAAGGAATCATTGGGAGCATAACTATAGCTGAAAACAGGCATATCGAACACCAGGCTCCTACTGAAAGCGGCTGTGAAACGATTAAAAAAATACTCACGAACCCAAGTGGAATTACCAAAATCCCAAAAAGAGTGACCATCCACGGCATTGTACGCCAACGGGAGGTCCCTCCCATATATCCCATCAGAAATTCCAAAGTATATGCAAGTGTTCCTAATGCAGCATCAGATATTGGAAAGGAGTGGGACATATCGGAGTCTAAAACGGTCATGGTGCCCTCACCAAAAAAAGGGTCCCAGGCATAATCTATATACCCCAATTGAAAAGCCCCCAGATACCGGGAGGCCAACCACCCTATAAATGCCAACCCAATCATAATCGAGCGTTGTGGCCAGCTTGAAGGATTATAGCTCCAACCCGTAGGTACGTCACCGCCCATTTTCATAAAACTGATCATGTTTGGCATCCCTGGAATAAGAATGGTCAATGCAATAATCAAGGCGCCAACCATGGTACCGTTATAGTAAGCAACAGCCGTTGGAGACCAGAAAATAAAGGGGGCCATACTGATCCATACGCCTATAAAACAACATATCCATACGCTGTAAGGCCGGTTAGGCTTAAGGGAACGCCACCCAAAAATAACCAGCAATATTCCGCTTATTATGTCGCTCCAGCGCATTGCTGCTATACGATCGGCAAGGGATAGCCATACATCTCTTCCGCCACTGGGTTCGACCACATTCTTTCCATAATCAAAAGTGAGTGGAGAAGTAATCATCCAAAATCCCAGCAATACAATGACCCAGTAGACCCAAAGCGTTTGCTTGTGGTGATTCTTCAGCATTTTCATTCGGTCATCCATGCCCATTTTCATACTGCCCATGTCCATCCCCTTGTGTTCGTGGCCCTCCATGTCCATCATCGGCCGTGTGACACCTCGTGTGCCCATACCTTCCATTTGGTGATCTGACATTTCGTTTTTTGCTTCTTCTTTTTTCACGAGTGTCATTCCACATTTAGGGCATTTGCCCGGTTGATCACTTACGACCTCAGGGTGCATAGAGCATGTGTATTGTATTTTTTTTGAAGATTTATCCCCATCACCCTGATGGGGCATTGAGGAAGGGTCATTTTTTTTCATAATACGATTGGATTAGGATTAATGAATCTTCATTCCTGATTATTTATTCAAATTATTCACCTGATAAAATTTCTTTGGATTAGCCTTTAAGTTTTCAACCATTTTTGGCAAGGTATCCCGCAAACCATGTTTGGGTTTCCATCCCAATAACTTTTTAGCCTTGGAACTGTCCATTTCAAAATGGTCATCGGCCAGGTCGATCATCCAGGGTTTTATAAAGGCTTTACCAAATAGGTTTTGCATAAATGCGCCAACTTTGGCAAACCACTTTGGAATGGCGATTATGGACATTTTTTTGCCGTGAATTTTGGTACTGATAATGTCTTGTAGTTCCTTATAGGTCAGGGTTTCGTCATCGCCAATATTCAATATAACTTCCTTCGGAAGGTCATTCCTTTTTTCAACGGCAAGGGCAAGGGCATTGACGACATCATCCCGATGCACATAGGTGCTACCGTGGGATGTATTGGCAGGATACAGCCTTGCCGAAATTTGCTTTTCATAGATACGTTGCATCTGATTGGTGATGGGGATCGAACTACCCTCTTCACTATACACACCCGCTATGCGCATCATCACTATAGGAATTTCGCCTCGTTTTTCATGCATTACTTTTTCGGTCGTCACTTTCGATTTGGGATAATCCCATTTAGGTTCCAATGGGGATTCCTCCGTAATGAGCACCCCCAGAGAGGAAGGTTTATAAACCAACATGCTGCTAGAAAAAAGGAATTGCTCCACTTCAAAATCTTGTAAGTATTTCAGTAACCGCTCAGTCCCTTTCACGGTCACTTTATCATACAGATCAGAGGGTTTTCCTAAAAAATCATAATAAGCGGCTAGGTGGACTACTGAGGCTATCTTGTTGCCGTAGGCGTAGCGGATTCTGTCAAATGCAAATTTCATTCGGTCGTCGCTGGTAAGATCCACACACACACATTCTGCTTCTACGGGCGGAAAAGGATAGCCATCTTTGTCGAATCCAACGACACGGTATTTTTCAGCCAGCTTATGAATTACAGAAGAGCCTATCATTCCACTACTTCCTGTTACAATGACAACATCAGTTTTATCTTTCATTTCATTTTATAATATATATTTCTTGACTTTTCATTCACTATCAAACTAACTAAATCATCTGTACTTTTTATTAAAAGATATATTATAGACCGTAGCTATGAGTGCTCCAAATAACCAGCCCAGAATGAACATTTCTACCAGTCCGATGAGTGCTTCGGTCCAGGGTACGTCCATTCTGATGATGGCGCTGGTGTCAAGCCCGTGGAGCAAACTGTTAAAAAAAAGAATGGTGCCTTCACGGCCTACAGTGGCCATCAGTATAATACAGCCCAGGTAGAATACCACACCTGCTACTCCCCACGCCAATGCGAATTTTTTAATGTTTATGTGTTGCATGATCATTTTCGTTTTTAGATTGATTTTCCTGATTGCTACCATGCTCGCGATGGCCCCCGTGTCCTCCATGACTTCCCATCATAAAAAGGTGGGCCACGAAAAAAATAATGAGGAAGATAAACAGCGAATTTGTTCCGTTGAAGCCGAAAACCGGCAACAGGAATAGCAGTAGGAATAACCCCAGGCATCCTACCAGCATCCAAAACATGTGATTTCTCATAACTTCAGGTTTTTAGTGGTGGCCGGGATGGTTTTCTTTCCCCATCTTTTCTTTGTTTCTCATCATCGTTTCCTTGTCCATCATGCCTTCTTTGTGCATCATTTCCATCATCTGCCCCATCATATTGGGTTTATCTTTCATCATGGTCATCATGTGTGCGCACATTGATGAATCTGCCTCAGCCATATTCATCATATTGCTCATCATGCCGTGCATCATTTCCGGATTATCCTTCATCATGGCCGTCATGTCTTCATTCTCTGACATCATCATACCCATCATTTCCTGGTTTCCTTTCATCATCATTTGGGTATGATCATCTTCCATCATTTTGGTTATCAATTGTTCAGCGTATTCATGATCGGAAATGATGGTATTAAATATTTCATTTCGGGTGTCATCTTTTTCTAACAATGTGCTTACATCCTTCTGTTGCTGACAGGCAGATAAAGCCGCGATCAATAAAGTGAGTGTCACCACTGTTTTTAAAATATTTTTCATATCGTTATCGGTTAAGGTTAATGCTTAGTATAGGTATATCGGCATGGTTTGCCAGGTTTTCGGTAATACTCTTTCCTA
>CAZFFW010000059.1:0-28176 GCA_964518125.1 uncultured Porifericola sp. | reverse complement strand
AGGCGCTCTGTGCCGGTGCCTCCGGCTATATTACCAAAAATGCCGGCCACAGCAAGCTGCTGGATGCCATCGCTGAAGTGCAAAAGGGAGGGGCTCCCATGAGCAGTCAGATCGCCCGTATGGTAGTACAGTCCTTCCAGAAAAATACCGATTCTCCTCTAACCACTCGCGAGACGGAAGTCCTGGAACTGCTGGCAAAGGGGAAAAGCTACACAGTAATCGCCGATGAGCTGTTTGTACATAAAGAAACGATCAAGTCCCATATCAAAAACATCTATACCAAGCTGCAGGTGAATAGTAAAGCCGATGCGATAGAGAAAGCCCTGCGCGAGCGGCTGATTTAGCCTCATTTCAGTAAGTGCTGCTTCTTACCGCTCATCCGTATCTTTTTTGGCCAGCGGTGGCTCTGCCAGCAGATGTTCACGCAGGTAAAAACGGGAGTTGGCGTAGTCCAGCACCACGCAGAAGTGCTTGAGCAGTGCATTGCCGATGATACCGTCGCGCTGGTCGTACGAAATCTCCGCAGCCTTTTTGTAGGTTTTCGGTGAGGGAAAATACGTCCGAACATCAAATATCCGCCGGTCGGCCAGTTGCAGACTTTTCATGCTGGCCTCCGCAGCCTTTATCGTGCCGCTGTATCCCTTTCCTATATCGCTGAATGCCAAGGGTTTATATTTGACCATGGAATGGTCGTAGATAAGCAGCTCACTGTTGAAGCCGGTATCCACCATCAGCCTGAGCGGGTATTGCTGCCCCTCAAATTCTACGGTAGTTTTCAGGACAGGGCGGCTAAAATCAACTACCATTTCGTGGGCAGAATAACTGTTGAGCTGCAGGAAGTCATCCTGTTCATACAGTCTGAGGGTCTGGCTGAGGTAATCAATTTCTACAGCAAAGCTTCTGAAAAGCGAAGTTCCGATGATGCCGTGGATACGAATGCCATTGATCATGGTGTTAGAAAGGGGATTGCGGTCCAGTACCACACCGCCGATATGCTCTGCGTAGGCATCGGCTATCTGTAAACTCATCCTGGGTATGACTTTTCCACTTACTTCTTCGCCCTTACCGGCACCCTGGAAGCGCACATCCCGGCTGAGGGGCAGTTTGAGCTTTCTGATGAACCTGCTGTTGAGGATAACCGGCGAACTGGTGCCGGTGTCCAGGATAAAATTCAATTCTTTGCTGCCGTTGACCTTTACCGGGATGATGATAAGATCATCGACCAGGCGGAAAGCAACCTCTGTGTATTGAAGGGCATTGGTGAGCCGAAAGATCTTGCTATCCGGCAGCGTACGTGCCAGTGAATGAAGGTGAATGCTCAGGACCAGGCATAGCAATCCTGCTTTTTTCAGGGTTAATGTGATTGGGTTCATATGCGGATATATTAATCTGCCATGAAGCTAGGCAGTAATTTCGCTCCGCACCATCGCCTGAATTACGGGTGTTTTTCCAAAATCTATATCACCCATCTGATGGTATGAATCCCCCTCAAGTGCCTCAGAGTGCGTTTTTGTTCGCCAATCCATCACCTGAATGAGGGGATAAAGGGTGCAAATGGTCTACCCCAGTAAATGTGACAGCAGCAGGAATAGCAGCTGCTTTTTTCCTGGCGGCGCTACAAACTGCTGATTTACTGCTCCCCCGCTTTGGGGTAGGCAAAAGACATTTTTACGTACAAAACAGGCATTTTCACCAGCCTCAATTCCCATGAAAATTTCAATGTCAACCTGAATATCTGACTTTTGGTATTTTCTCGGTTATGGTCAAAAATCTCTTTTCCAACCTCTGGATTAAGAAAAAATCCTGTATTGAATAGCTGTACAAAGTCGTAATATGATCTGCTAATTTTTCTTTTGAAATCCTCTCAAAAAAATACCCATTTCTGGGTTATGGGCTGATCTGTATTATTTCTCCAGTTTTGTAAAGTATTGAAATCCAATAGTTAACATTTAACCTAAGCCCATGATGACAAAACTCTACTCCGGCTACCTGACGGCTGGTATTTCGCCTCATTTACCCAATAGTCTATCTATTAAATTTTAGCTTTATGAAGAAAATATTTTACAAATTATTCTTGCCGGTGTTTGTATTGCTGCTCAGTAGCTCACTGACAATGGCACAATCACCCGTTTCCGGGAAGGTTACTTCTTCGGAAGATGACAGCCCGCTGCCCGGGGTTAATATCATTGTCAAAGGCAGTAGCACGGGTACGGTTACCGACATTGATGGCAACTATCGCATCAACCTGCCCGAAGGCAGCGATGTCCTGTCTTTTTCATTCATCGGTTATCTCTCCCAGGAGGTGGAGGTAAACGGACGCTCAACCATCAACGTAACCCTGCAGTCTGATGCAAAACAACTTTCAGAAGTAGTGGTAACTGCTGTCAATATTGAGCGCGAGAAAAGGGCACTCGGTTATGCAGTGACCGAACTGGACGGAGAGCGAATTGCACAAAAGGCCGAACCTGACCCGGTAAGGGCTTTACAGGGCAAAGTGCCGGGGGTTAATATCATTGGTGGTGGAGGTGCCGTAGCCTCCGGTACCAACATCAACATACGGGGAAACTCCTCATTGCTGGGTAATAACCAGCCACTCTTTGTGGTGGATGGAATACCCTTTGACAACTCTACCTTTCAGACGGGTAGCTTCGCTGAGGCAGGAACCACTTCCTCCAACCGTTCCTTTGACCTGGACCCTAACAACATAGAGTCCATGACCGTACTGAAGGGCGCCGCTGCGTCGGCACTCTATGGCTCCCGTGCGGCCAATGGAGTGATCGTAATCACCACCAAGGCCGGCCGTAAAGGTACCCGTAAAGGGCTGGAAGTTTCCTACAGTGGGTCTTATTCGGTAGAACAGGTTTCTAACCTGCCCGATTACCAGACCCGCTACATGCAGGGAAATAACTTCAAATACGTGGATGGCAACTTCGGTACCTGGGGGGCACCTTTTGATACCAGCCATCCCGCCTGGCAAAATCCGCTGAATGCCAACCTGATCCTGGGCGTAGACGAGCAGGGGAGAACCCTGGTAAGACATCCCTACAGCCGTTTTGACGAACGTTTCCCCAATCTGGTAGATGCTACTGTCCCTGTACAAGCCTATAATACACCCGAAGCTTTCTTCAGGGATGGCCATGTGTTTGAGAATGCCGTGACCGTTTCGGCCGGAAACGAAAAGGCCAACTTTACCGCCGGGGCTTCCCGCACCACCAACGAAGGTATCGTACCCAATAACTCGGTGACGCGGACCAGTGTCAATGTGGGCGGTAATGCCACACTGGAGAATGGCCTGTTCATCAATGGTAGTATTAATTATGTCAATACCGACCTGACTTCCCCGCCCATCACCGGATTGAGTACCGGTGGTACCAGTGTTACTGAGCGACTGCTTTTTACGCCACCCAATGTCAATGTGGCGGGATATCCCATACAGGATGCGGAAGGTAACAGTGCTTTTTACCGTACGGACAATGACAACCCCTACTGGCTGGCCCGCTATGCGCCTCATACCTCGGTGGTGGATCGCTACTACGGCAAAATCTCAGTAGGCTACGACCTGACCGACTGGCTGACGGTGCAGTACCAGGCTGGCTTTAACGCTTACACCGATCGCCGTCTCAACGTGATCCCTGCCGGAAGCGGCAACTGGCCCGCAGGACTGATGACCGAAGATGACATCGCCCGTTCGGAAATTGACGGCAATTTGCTGCTGACCGTCAATAAAAACCTCACCGAAAGAATCGGGCTGAAGGTGATCGCCGGACACAATGCCAATCAGCGCACCATTGACCGGCAGTCCTTCCAGGGAACCGGCATCATCGTACGAGGTATCCACGACATGGACAACCTGCAGACGGTAATCCCCAACGGAGGCAGCTTTTCCAAGGTACGCTACCAGGCGGTCTTTGCCGACATTGGATTGTCATACGACAACTGGGCCTTCCTCAACCTGGTAGGCCGTAACGACTGGCACTCCGGCTTGCCCGCCGACGAAAGAAGTTTCTTTTATCCCGGGGTGAGTGGTTCGGTAGTCCTGACCGATGCGCTGGAGGTAGATTCTGACTTCCTGGATTTTGTCAAGCTGAGGGCTGGCCTGGCTACCTCGGGTAACGACCTGGATCCTTACCTGACGCAAACGGTGTTTTTTACCAATTCCGGTATCGGCAATAATATCGCCTTTCTTGATTTTCCCTTCCGGGGAAACAATGCGCAGGGTCTGAGCAACCGCATCGGCAATGAAGACCTGAAGCCGGAGTTCACCACCGAGTTTGAAGTAGGTACCGAAATGCGGCTGCTGGACAACCGCATTGGTATTGATTTTACCTACTACGACCGCAAAACGACCGATCAGGTTGTACCGATAGATATTTCGCCTTCAACGGGTTACTGGACGTCCATCGCTAATATCGGGCAGGTAAGCAACAAAGGCATTGAAGTAGGGCTGGACCTGACGCCAATTCGTACCCCCTCTGGCTTTAGCTGGAATATCTTCTCGGCATTTACCCGCAACCGTAATACGGTAGATAAGATAGGCAACGGACTTTCTGAGATTTTTGTCGGCGGATATGGTAATTCGGTCAGGATCGTTCATAGAGAAGGCGAGGCTTACGGACAAATTCTGGGATCGGTGGCCGCCCGCCATACTGACGGACAGTTGCTGGTTGATCCCAACACCGGTAAACTGATTGAAAAAACCGAGTTTGAAGTAATCGGTGATCCTAATCCGGACTTCATCCTGGGGGTAACCAATACTTTCAGCTGGAAAGGACTTTCGCTCAACTTTCTGCTTGACTGGCGCAAAGGTGGCGATATGTTCTCCGACACCTATGCCCAGATTTTTGGAAGAGGCCTGACTACCGAAACCATTCCCAACAATCCCCGGGGGCGTGAGGTGACACTGGTAATTCCCGGCGTACTGGGTGATCCCAGTTCACAGTCGGCGGTGCTGGATGAGAATGGACAGGTGATTAACAATGGCACGCAGGTTACGGCTAATGACTGGTTCTTTATCAACACCTTTGGGTCGGGCGGCCCGGATGAGTTCCTGGTATTTGATGCCTCCACCATCCGCCTGAGAGAAGTAACCCTTGCGTATACGCTACCCCAAAGCCTGCTGGAAGTCACGCCTTTTGGTTCAGCCAGTATTTCTTTGACAGGACGCAACCTGTGGTTTGAGGCCTATAACTTTCCCAACAGCCTCAACTTTGACCCTGAAACCAGCTCGCTGGGGGCCGGTAACGTGCAAAACCTGGGAGGCAGTTCGGATGGCTCAGGTAACGCCCAGGGTATTGACTTTGGGGTAATTCCTACCACGCGCCGTTTTGGTGTCAACCTACGCTTAACATTTTAAAAAGGAACAGACATGAGCATGATCAAAAAATATTTACTGCTGACACTCTCAGTATTTTTCCTGGCATCCTGCGGCGAAGACTGGCTGGACATCAACCAGGACCCCAACAACCCGCAAAATGGTACGCTGGCGTTAATCCTGCCAGCTGCACAGGTGTCCAAAGCTTTTCGGATGACCCGGGATATCAACGAAAACACGATGATTTTCTCCCGGATGATTTACAGCTTATCCGAGAGCCAGTACACCCAGGATGCTACTATCTATTCCAACGACTACGATGGGCTGTTTGCCAATGCCCTCAAGGAAATGGAGGAAGTCATTGAGCAGGGCACTGATTTGGGAGCATGGAACTATGTAGGGGTGGCCAAGATCATGAAAGCCCACACTTATGCGGTCATGGTGGACCTCTGGGGTGACCTGCCTTTTGCAGAAGCCCTGAACGGGGAAGAGGTTCGCACGCCGGACTTTACCGAGGCCAGTACCATCTATGATGCGCTCCTGGCGCTGACCGACGAAGGAATTGCCGACCTCGCTAAGGAGTCTACCCTGGCGCTGGAAGGCGATCTCGTGTACAATGGCGACCTGGAACTATGGGAGATGGCTGCCAATACGCTGAAACTCAGGCTGTACCTGAACCTGCGCCTCGTAGACCCGGCAACGGCTACTGCAGGAATCAACGACCTGCTGGCCAATGCGGATCTGATTACGGACAATGATGACAACTACACCTTTGAGTTTGGTAGCTCGCTGACGCCTAATAACCGACATCCGCTTTACCAGATTGAATATGTTTCAGGCAATAAAGACTTCTATATGAGCAACTACTTTATGTATAACCTGATCAAAAAAGAAGATCCCCGGCTGCCGTTCTACATCTACCGGCAGGGGAGTGATGATGACCTTGATTTTGAAACTACCCCCTGCAGCAACCGGACTGACTGCGTATATGGCCTGCTCAGCGCCACCGACCTGGGCGATGCCGGCGAAGGCTACATTGGACGAGACCATGGTGATCCTTCCGGTATCCCCGGCGACAATGAGATCAGGGCTACCTTCGGCGTGTACCCTGTCGGCGGTGAGTATGATGACAATGCCCGCTCTGAGGCGGAACAGGGTGATGGAGGAGAAGGTGCCGGTGTCATGCCTTACCTGACCAATGCCATGCGGGCATTCATGCTGGCTGAGGCCAAACTTACCCTGCCGGGCGTTACCGGAGGTGAAACGGTAGAAGCTTACCTGGAGGAAGGTATTCGCGCCTCTATGGCTGAGGTAGAACTGCTGGGGCTGGAACTGGACGAAGACGCAGAGGCTATGGATGAGGAAGCAGTAGATGCCTATGTGCAGGCGCGCCTGGATGAATTTGAGGACGCTTCCGGGGCAGATCTGAAGCTCAATGTGGTGATCAAGGAGAAGTACTACGCCCAGTTTGGCAACGGCATGGAAGTGTTCACCGACCTGCGCCGCACCGGCTTTCCGGCCGACCTGCCGCCCAGCCTGGCACCAGCCGCACCATTTCCGCTGCGCCTGCCATATTCTATTACTGAGCTGAACACCAATCCCAATGCGCCTTCGCCCCCTCCGGCACTTGATGCACCAATTTTCTGGGATGTGAATTAAACCGCTTTATCAATTTTAGAAACCCAACAACATGAAATACAAAATCGTAATCCTCTGCCTGGGTGTGCTGATTTTCCTCAATGCCTGTGAGGAAGAGCGCTGGGGCAACATCCCTAACCTGAACGACCACATCGGGGCCATTACCCTGATTGATGTGAACGAAGAAAAGTCTTTCTACAATGCGCTGAACGAACTGGCAGGTCAGGAAGTAGAATTTGAGATCAATGTAGATGGCTTTGACGTGACCGAAATCAACAGTGTGGATGTAGAACTCACTTTTACCGAGAATGACGCTACCACTGATGCCGAAGGTAATCCTGCCGATGTTACTTACGATCCGGTGATTATCCAAACGGTAGAAACTTTTCCCAGTACGCTGGCGGTCAGCGTAGAGGATGTCATTGCCGGTATCCAGACTTTTAAACCAGATTTTACCGTGGATGATCTGGAAGTAGGGGACCAGTTTAACCTAACCTTTCCGATCAATACGGCGGATGGCAGGAGACTGACCACTGCCCTCAATTCTGATTTGTGCCAGGAACCTGTGCAGCCCTCTTTTGGAGGCTGTAATGTAGCCTGGGCCGTGCAGTGCCCTTCCAATATTCCGGTAGAGGATGTGACCTACCGCGCAGAGACCATTGTGGAAAGTACCTGCTGCGGACTGCCTACCGGAGAACTGACGAATACCGGTATCACGATTGAAAATGAGGGAAGTGGCGTATATGTGGTTTCTGATATTGCCAGCGGGGCAGTGCAGCCTTTTATTGAAACAGTACCGGTGCAGATCATTGATGTGTGCGGTAACCTTTCGCTGGCTTTCGAGGCGGAACTGGATATGGCCTCCGGTGGTCCTGCTGCGCCTACCTATGATGAGGCGACTGGTGAGTGGACCATTCCTTTCAACAATGCCGCTAACGGCATTGCTGGTGTCACTAAGCTGATACCTGAGGAATAAAGAAAGTCTCATGAACCTGTGGGCATCAACCACTTCGGGCTATGCCAAACATGCCACCATTACCAAAACCTTTAACACCATAAAAAGGCCTCGCATGAGGTCTTTTTTTCAAATGCAATGGGATGAAATATTTACTGATACTTAGTTTTTGCTGCTCTAGTGGTTTTATGTTTGCCCAGGTAGAACCGGGTGTGGAATCCGGTGTCTATCGTCTTGAAAAAGGGCTTTTTGACAGCCATCAACTGATGATCGGGAGGAAGGTGCCTCCTGCAGAAGTGAAAGGCGATTACTACCTGGATAGTGACTGGCACAGAGGCACATTTACGATGCAGGACGGTAGGCAATCCGCCGAATATCCTATGCGCTATGATGTGGAAAACGCACTACTGGAGGTTCGCTGGGGAAGTACTACCAAGGTAGCCGGAGAAGAATACCTGTCAGGTTTTCGCTGGATAGAGGAGGATAATGACCAGCAGGAGCGAGTTTTTGTCAATGGCAGGTCTTATAGCTTCAATGGCGCACCGGTAGCTGGTTTTCTGGAGCTTGTTTATGCTGGCGAAGATAGTCTGCTGATGCAGCCGCTGGTTCAGCTAAAACAGCCCGACTATGTGGCGGGATTGGATATGGGAAGGAGAAATGCAGAAATTATCTCTGACCAGAGGTTTTTTATATCAAAACGAGGAGTTCTGACCGAAATCCGAAATCGAAGAAATTTTCTCCAGTATGCTGGCACTACCCTCAAGTCAGCGCTCAGACAATATATCAGTGACCAGAATCTAAACTTTGACCAGATGCAGGACATGGTTATGCTGATGAAATTTAAGGAGTCTCTGATAGGAAATGATACGTCAAAAAAATAACGCTTTGGCCCAGTTTTGCCTGTTCCAAAAAGCTGTAAAATATTTATTTTGTCGGAACAGCTTCCCAACCATTTTTCATTGAATAGTGTCCCGCTTTTGAGCAATTTTCATTTTAAGATCAATAAAATTTTCAAAATTATAGAAAATTACCACAAAAGAGGGGATGGCGCTTGTGGTGCAAAATACTAATATTTGTAACTGCATTAGTCCTTAACAGACATGTGATTTTTGACTTTTTCATTAACCCAAAAAAAGATTAGCCATGATTAGAATTAATTTTAGTGAGGAGGAGATTGAGGCCTTACGTTTTGAACGCTACCACAACCCCAGCGCCCGTATCCAGCAGAAAATGGAAGCGCTTTTCCTGAAAAGCAAAGAGCTGCCCCACAGTGAGATCTGCCGCATCTGCGAGATTTCCAAAACCACGCTGATCACTTATCTGCGAGAATACAAGAAAGGTGGCATTGAAAAACTCAAACAGAGCACCAAGTACAAGGGGAAGACCAAAGAAGTAAAGGCCAGCCGTATGGGCTACAGGTATATGCCGGAAGAAGCATTTGCCTGAACAGCCAGCAGGTCGTAGATTTTCAGGCAGACGTAATTTGCGTCTGCCTTGTTTTTTTCCAGCGATTATGCGACCAGAGATATTCGGTGGGCCGCTCACGAATGGACTTTTCTACCAGCCTCACATATTTTTCTGTAATATAATTTTCTTCTTTCCTCAAGGGTGGCGCATCTAACTGGTGAAATATAATTTCGTAAAAGCCTCTCTTCACCCGCCGTATATTCACAAACAAAACTGCATGGCTAAGCTTATGCGCTACCCTTTCTGGCCCGGTGTAAAAAGCAGTAGGCTGGTTCAGAAATATCGTTTCGTAGCGATGCTGAAGATTGGTGGTTTTCTGGTCTGCCGCCATGCCGGTGATGTAGACTTTATCCCGGTGTAGGACCATGGTGCGGAAAGAGGATTTTTTTTCTATCGGCTGAGCACCGAACCTACTCCTGAGTTGCTTCATCAGTTGGTCAAAGAAAGGGCTGGCCAGTTGCTGGTAAACCACATCCACATAAAAAGGAAGTTGCTCACTACAGGAGACCAGCATCCATTCCCAGTTACCCTGGTGCGCTGTGGCCGTAATCACTGACTGGCCCTGATCGTAAAATGCAGTTATTACTTCCGGGTTTACCAGTTTGACCCTCTTGCGAAGGGCTTCTTTGGATATGGTGAGGGTCTTGAGGCTCTCTACTACTACATCACCCAGATGTCGGTAGAAGCCATTCCTGATACTGATCAGCTCCTTTTCGGTTTTTTCAGGAAAAGAGTTCCTGAGATTTTTCATGATCACCCCATTGCGGTACCTGAATACAAAGCGCGCCATGAAGTAGAGAAAATCCGAGAGCAGGTAAAGCAGCGGAAATGGCAGCCGGGATATAAGTTTAAGTATCATCATAAAAAGCGCCCAAAATTATAGGTTATAATCGGAAAATGCTGAACTTTACTGCGCGAAATTCTGACTAAATGCGCAAAAGAAAGAGAATAATCCATTGAAAATTTCAGCATCCTTATATTCAAACAAAGTCAAATCACTGGAAGAACTGGTTGTAGAACTTGATGCTCTGAACATAGATTCTTTCCATATTGACTGCAACGACGACCCGGCAGTTTTTGATGATATTGCCCGGATCCGTGCCATCAGCCATACGCCTATTGATTTGCATATCATTTCAGCAGAACCGGAGAAATATCTGGAGCAGATCGTGCATCACGAGATAGAGTACGTACAATTTCAGTACGAGGATATGCAGGGCCGCCTGTTTGATTTGCCCAAAAACAGCACTCGCTACGGGCTGGCAGTCGTATCAGATACGCCGCTGGAGGTATTTGAACCTTATGCTGAACAGTATTCCTTTATCCTGCTGATGACCACTACGCCGGGGCAGAGTGGGGGAGTGTTCCGTAAAGATAATTTCAACCGTATTCGCCGTTTCGGAAAGATGTTTCCTGCCAAAAAGATCCATGTGGATGGGGGGGTTAATGATGAAGTTTCTTTTATCCTGAGGAGTATGGGCGTGGATTCTGCCGTATCCGGCTCCTTCCTGGTCAACCATAAGTCTATGGGCGCAGCCCTGATGGGGCTGAAAATGCAGGACGTAAGCTCTCACTACCTGGTGAAGGACATTGTCATGGACAAAGCTGACCTGCCGCTCCTGCAGATTGACTGCTGTACCTTTAAGGATGTGCTGCAGACCATAGAAAACTACGACCTGGGCTTTGCCCTGTTTACGGATGAAAAAGGTAAGTTCCACGGTATTGCCAGTAATGCCGATGTTCGTCGTGGGCTACTCCGGAACGTAGAGGATCTGAACAAAACCAGGGTCTCGGATATTGTCAATACCAGGCCGGTGAGCATACAGGAGCAGGCCACCGTTTCGGATATGCTGGCACTGGTAACCAGCAAATCCTTTCCCATTTTATTTTTGCCGGTAGTCAACGAACAGAACGAACTTACCGGCGCTGTGACATTTAATAACCTAATCCGAGGAGAAGTATGATCGTTCATCTGAGAGAAAATATCAACGAACTGGAAGCCGTAAAACTTGCCGAAGCCACCAGGGCTGTGTTTTATCAGAAAGACGGAAGGTTTATCCTGATCACCCCATCGGCCGATAAGGAACTGCCCGCTGTGCTGGAATCAGTGGCTGACGCTTATTTTGCCATGGACAGTGATATACAGCTGGCCAGCAAAAAATACAGGTCCGACCTGAGGGAGATACAGGTAGGTAAAAACGTGCAAATTGGCGGAAAAACAAACAATACGCTGATGATCACCGGCCCCTGTTCTATAGAGTCCAAAGAGCAGATTACCCAGAGTGCCGAGCTTTTGAAAGAACTGAATATTACTACACTCAGAGCCGGCTGCTTTAAGCCCCGGACTTCTCCTTATTCTTTTCAGGGATTGGGTATGGAAGGCCTACTGATGCTGGCAGCCGTTCGTGAGCAGTATGGCCTCAATATCATCACCGAAGTACGGGACGCTACGCATGTGGATGCCGTCATAGAGCATGCCGATATCGTACAGGTAGGTTCCAAGGCCATGTACGACCAGGGCATCCTCCGCACCTGCGGAAAAGCCAACAAGCCTATCCTGCTGAAGCGGCACTTTGGCGCTACCCTGCAGGAATTTGTGCAGGCAGCTGAATTTATTCTTTCCGGGGGAAATGAGCAGGTGATGCTCTGCGAAAGAGGTATCCGTACTTTTGAGAACAAGACCCGATTCTCCCTGGATCTCTGCGGCGTAGCTTATCTGAAAGAGTATACCAACCTGCCGGTGGTACTGGACCCCAGTCATGCCATGGGTATTGCTTACGGTATTCCGGACCTCACCCGGGCCTGTGTGGCGATGGGCGTTGACGGCTTATTGATAGAGACCCATCCTACACCGAAAATTGCCAAGTCTGATGCTGCCCAGCAGCTTACCCATGACGAGTTTCGGGCTATGTACCAGGGCCTGCAGCCCATTGCCGGGGCCATCGGCCGACAATTGGTATAGGCTCAAAAGATTTTAAAACATTGTCACCAGAAGAGCATCAGAGGTGCACGATAGTGCATCCTGTTTTATAAATGCTGACACAGCCGTACTGAAACCTGCCAAACATGCTGAACCTAAGTCATATTCGCCTCATAGTCCTGGACGTAGACGGTACCCTTACTGACGGAGGTGTGTACATTACCGAAAACGGTGATGAATTCAAGAAATACAACACCAAAGACGGTATGGCCATCAAAAGGCTTATCAAAAAAGGAATAGAGGTGGCCTTCCTGAGTGCCAGTAGCAGCCTGATGACAGTTAAGAAGCGGGCCGATATGCTGGGAGTCAAGTATTGCTATGTGGGTAATGAAGCCAAAACAACCGTACTGGAAGATTGGCTGAAAGAACTGGACCTGGAATATGGACAGGTACTATTCATGGGGGATGACATCAACGACCTGGCCATCATGGAAAAAACAGGCATGTCAGCCTGCCCGTCGGATGCTGCCCCTCCTGTCAGGGAACTTGCCAAAATCGTACTTTCCCGCCGCGGAGGAGACGCCTGCTTTCGTGAGCTTGTCGACCTCTATTTTCCCCTGTTGGATTAGCAATTTATTTGTATCTTTCAGAGGGTGAATTTTTTGAAGCTGGAGACAATATGAAAGTTCATCCTGCTTTTTTATTTAAGAGAGCTTAGCTTTCTGTTCCGAACCTATAGCTTTACCGCTAATTAATCGCTAATGAGTTTTGTATATCCGCAGTTTTTATGGGGTCTTCTGGCACTGAGTATCCCCATCATCATACATTTATTCAATTTCCGAAGAACCAAAAAAGTCTATTTCAGTAATAATTACTTTCTCAGGAATGTAAAAGAGGCCACTACATCCAAGCTCAAGGTGAAGCATCTGCTGATCCTGATGGCCCGCCTGCTGTTCATCACCTTTCTGGTGATTACCTTTGCCCAGCCTTTCCTGCCGGGAAAAGAGAGTGCTGATAATGGCAGTAATGGTGAAAAGCTTGTCTACATTTACCTGGATAATTCTCTGAGCATGTCATCTGAGCTGGGCTCCAACGTAAGAGGAATAGACCAGGGAGTGAACTACATTGAAGAGATACTGGCCCTCTACCCGCGCAACAGCCAGTATAAATTTCTGACCAACGAATTTGGCAGCTTTTCCCGGGTTCCCAAGAGCAGTGACGAAATGAGCGAACTCATCGCTGAAGTGGACCTGACCGGTGTGGCGCGAAGTGCCGAAGAGGTTCTGAGCAAAATCCAGAGTGATATTACCGCCGATGCATTTGGCAGTGCCAGCAGCCGGCAGTCTGATGTTTACATCATTTCTGATTTCCAGCGCTCTACCTTTGGTAATCCTGATGTCTTCAGTCAGGACACTGTCAATAACATCAAACTGGTGCCCATAAGTACCTCTTATGAGGCTAATGTGTACATAGATTCTGTATACCTTACCAATCCCTTTGTACTGGCAGAAGAGACCAACGAACTGTCCGTCATGCTGAGAAACGATGGCGACGAAGATATCAGCGACCAGATTGTACGCCTGCTAATCAATGATGAGCAGGTGGCGAGCGGTAGCCTGGACCTGCCAGCCAATGCCAGCGGAACGGTAGATTTTACCCTTAATTTCCCTCTCCAGCAGAACAACCGCTGCCAGCTAGTCTTTGAAGATTATCCAGTTACTTTTGATAATGAATTTTACTTCACACTCAACCTGGGAGATAAAATTTCGGTACTGGAAATAAAGCCCGGTCAACAGAACGCTGGTCCGGCCAACGTCTCCAATATTGCGCAGGTATACGCCAACGAGCAGATTTTTGATTTGCAATCTTACAGCATTGCTAACCTGGACTACAGCCTGATAGGAAGCTCTGACATGGTGGTACTTAACGAACTGGGTAATACCAGCGATGAGGCTAACCTGGCGGTGATTCCTTATTTGCGTGATTATCTCGCCCAGGGTGGGCATTTGTTGTACATTCCTCCGGCCACTGCTGACCTGAGTTTTCTTAGAGAAGTCACCGCCAATACCGGCATCAGCGCCGAAAGGCTCATATTGCCTGATTCTGTGGAGGCTGACCGCCTGGCATTATCCAATCCAGACCTGGCCAATCCTTTTTTTGAGGGAATGTTTGAAGGAGAAAGTGAGAACTTTGCGATGCCTGAAGCTGAGCAACTCATGCAGCATAACCTACAGGGCGAAGCATTGCTGCGCTACCGGAATGGAGAACCATTTCTGCTGGCACTGAGCAACCGCTACATCGCATCAGACCTGCCCAGCAGTGACCAGGTCTATTTCTTTGCTACACCATTGCGAGATGATTTCACCAATGTACAGCGGCATGCGATTTTTGTACCGGTTATGTACCGACTGGCATCCCGCAGCAAGTCCATGAATAATGAGCTTTATTATTATGTGGATAATCCGACAATCGCCCTGGAAACCGCCAGTTTCCAGCAGGATGTTACGGTGGAACCTTCCAATGCCCCCTCCCGTCGCTTTATCTACAAACTGATACACGGGGAAGAAGAAGTAATTCCTACGCAGCGTGTAGTGAGCGGCCGGCTACTGATGGAAATACCACAGGATGTGGTAAATGCCGGCTTTTATGATCTTATACGTACCGAAGAAAGCGATCAGAATCAGGCTGAAAGAGCTGCGCTGATGACTTTATCCTTTAACATAGACAAAAGTGAATCACTGATCAGGCAGTATGCGGTAGACGAGTTGCAGAGCATGTTCGAAGAAACCCTCAATATCAGCATTTACGAAGCTGAGGATGTGGATGATTTTGCCGGTATCATCCGGAGTGAACAAACCGATATCGCTCTCTGGAAATATGCCCTGTTGCTGGCCCTGTTTTTCCTCCTCACCGAGATATTGCTGATCAGATTTTTATAAGTTTGCGCCGGATAGAGATAATCCGTAAAATTGTCAGAATTTCGCCAGGCTGCTGGCTGCCAAACTCTAAGCTCTGATCTCACCAGCATGAATGTACTGCTTCGGTCCGCTACGCTACTACACAAAAGCTCTCCTTTACATCAGCAGAAGGTTGACATCCTGATCCGTGACGGTATCATCAGAAAAATCAGCACCTCGGGACAGTATACAGATTATGAGGATAGTACCCGCATCATTGAAGCAGCAGGTAAGTTGATATCTGTTGGCTGGTTTGATATGCAGGCCAATTTTGGTGATCCGGGTGATGAACATAAGGAGGATCTCCAAAGTGGTGCCAGAACAGCCGCTGCCGGTGGTTTTACAGAAGTGGCATTACTGCCCAACACCCATCCCGTCATACAAAGTAAGAACGACATTCGCTACCTGATGCAGGATAGCGGGCAGCCTCTGCGCCTCTACCCGGTAGCGGCAGTTACCCGTGATGCCAAAGGGGAAGAACTGACGGAGATGATTGACCTTCACCGGGCGGGTGCGGTAGCTTTTTCCGATGGGCTGAAGCCGCTCTGGCATACGCAGGTCATGCTCAAAGCCCTGCAGTACATGCAGAAAATGGATAGCCTGCTGATCAGTCGTCCTGAAGATCTGCACCTGACCAGCTTTGGCGATATGCACGAAGGCATACAGAGTACCATACTTGGCCTGAAAGGCATGCCGGTGCTGGCCGAAACCATCGCCATTGAACGCGATCTTCGCCTGCTGGAGTATGTTGCTGAATATGCGGTAGGCGCTGCGCCTCGCCTGCACTTCAGCAATATTTCCGCTGCAGCCTCGGTAGAACTCCTGCGTAAGGCCAAGAAAAACGGGCTTCCGGTGAGCTGTGATGTAGCTGCACACCACCTGTACTTTACTGATGAGGCACTATCGGGCTTTGACACCAATCTTAGGGTTAAGCCTCCTCTCAGGACAGAAGAAGACCGCCTGGCGCTGATCAGCGGGATACAGGATGGAACGATAGATGCGATTGTATCTTCGCACCAGCCGCATGAAGAAGAAAGCAAAAAATGTGAATTTGACCTGGCGGCTTTCGGGATGCTGGGGCTGCAAACCGTGTTTCCGATTATCAATGCTGTTCTGAGAAAGGACCTGCCCCTGGAGTTCCTGCTGGAAAAAATCAGTACGGTGCCCCGCAGCATCCTCAGGCTGGACATACCCAGGATAGAAGAAGGTGAAATGGCTAACCTGACCCTGTTTGATCCGGAAGCACATTGGGTCTTAGATGCCAGCTCAAACCGATCTAAATCAAGAAATTCGCCTTTCTGGGGAAAGGAACTAAAAGGACGGGTTTGCGGTACTTTTTATCGAGATAAGTACTGGACGGATTTATAATCATATGGCTGAGCAATCTGCATTTAAAAACCCTTACTTAGTGGTACCCTTCAAGTATGGACTTGTTGGTGGTATACTGGCGATCATGCTTTTCTTTATACTGATATTTTTCGGTGAAAACCCCCTTGTCAGTGGAAGCATGTTTGCTTTTTTCTTCATTCCCATATTCGTTTTTTTTGCTGTAAAGGAGTTTAAAAAAGATTACAATGCCGGGTATCTCCATTTCTGGCAGGGAATGAGCATCGGCTTTGTCACCTATATGGTTCTTGCCCTGGTTTCTGCGGGCTTTCTATTGTTTTATCTGGAACTCCTCAATCCGCAACTGCTGCAGGACTATATCCTCGATCGTGTAGCACTTATGGAGGGTTCTCAACAGAACCTGGTAGAAAGGCTGGGAGAGGAAACCTATTCCAGTTCATTATTGAGCGTACAAAATGCCACTGCTTTTGACCTGGCACTGGATGATTTTCTCAGAAAAATTTTTGCAGGTTTCTTCATTACCACTATCATCGCTGTGGTGATGCGGCAGCGTCCGATCACGATCAATAACTAACTACCAGACCAATGAATCACGATCTTAAGTATGGGTTAATCCTGGGGATTATCAGTATAGTAATCTCCGCTTCCATTATCCTGATAGACTATACCCTGATTGCCAGCGCATGGTGGGTCGGTCTGATCAATTTTATCATTACCATCAGCATATTGCTGGTTGCCGGATTTCAGCTGCGATCTTTGTACGGTGGCACCTTGCCCTTCAAGGAAGCATTTCTTTCTACCTGGCTGATCATTGTGATTGCGGGTGCGCTAAGTACGGTCTACAGTATCTTACAGTACCATGTACTTACTCCTGAGTTGCCTGCCCAGATACAGGAAGCGATCATCAACCAGACTGCCGCCATGATGGAAAATTTTGGTATGGATGACCAGACAATTGATGAGGCGGTAGCCGACCTGGAATCAGAAAATTCTTTCAGCGTCAACAACATGCTCACCAGTTTCTTATTTACCAGTATTCTTGGCGGCGCCATACTGGCTGCCCTGATCGGACTGATCGTCAAAAAGAATCCCGCACCTGAGTTCAGATAATGGAGTTTAATACGCGCAAAGACATCTCAGTAGTAGTACCGCTCTTCAATGAGGAGGAGTCGTTGCCCGAGCTGTGCCAGTGGATCAGGCGGGTGATGAACGATCATGATTTTCGCTATGAAATACTGCTGGTTGACGATGGCAGCCGGGATCATTCCTGGGATGTGATCACCGAACTGGCTAAGACTGACCCTAATATCCAAGGTATCCGATTTAACAGGAATTACGGTAAGTCTGCCGCGCTGAACACTGGTTTTGAACATGCGATGGGTGAGGTGGTCATTACGATGGATGCTGACCTGCAGGATAGCCCTGATGAAATTCCGGAGTTGTACCGCATGATTAATAAAGAGGGATATGATCTGGTTTCCGGCTGGAAAAAAGAGCGGCATGACCCCATCAGCAAAACCATCCCTTCGCTGTTTTTCAACTTTGTCACCAGCAAGATATCCGGTATCAGGCTGCATGATTTCAACTGCGGGCTGAAAGCCTATGACCTGCAGGTGGTCAAAAATATTGAGGTTTATGGGGAAATGCACCGCTATATTCCGATGATCGCTAAGCGGCAGGGTTTTGACCGCATTGGCGAAAAAGTAGTGGAGCACCGTGCACGTAAATATGGCCACACCAAATTTGGTCTGGAGCGTTTTATCTTTGGTTTTCTTGACCTGCTGTCCATCACATTTGTTTCAAAGTTCAAGAAGAGGCCTATGCACTTCTTCGGAACATTGGGCACACTGAGTTTTCTCTTCGGCCTGGTAGTGGCCCTGGGCATCATCGCGGATAAGCTGTATAAGCTGCACTACAACATTCGGGTGAGAGAGGTAACAGATCAGCCGCTTTTCTTTCTGGCACTGGTAGCCGTCATCGTAGGCGTTCAGCTGTTTATGGCGGGATTTGTGGCAGAGATGATTACCATGAATTCGGATAAAAAGAATGACTACATTGTAGCCGAAAAGGTGAGCTATCCGAGAAATAAAGTATTCTGATATGTTTTTTTCGCTGATCATCCCTGTCTACAACCGTCCCGACGAAATACAGGAAGTACTGGAAGGGCTAAGTGATCAGACTTACCGGGAGTTTGAGGTGATTATCGTGGATGATGGCTCGGTAAAAAAGGCTGATCAGGTAGTAGCATCCTTCCATCAGCAGTTGGATATACACTATCATTACATACAGAATTGCGGTCAGGGTTTTGCCCGGAATTTCGGGTTCCGCCAATCCCGTGGAGAATATATCATCATACTGGATTCTGATATTATTATTCCGCCTGACTACCTTCAGCAGGTAAACGACTATCTTCAAAAAGACCTGCTGGATTGCTTTGGAGGGCCAGACAAAGCACATACTAGTTTCACGCCGGTACAAAAAGCCGCTGATTTTGCGCTCACTTCTTTTCTGACCACCGGAGGTACCAGAGGCAGGAAGAAAAGCGCTGCAGCATACTATCCCCGTAGTTTCAATATGGGTATGAAGCGGGAAGTGTATGAGCGTAGCGGAGGCTTTGTACTGCCCGATTGTGGAGAAGACCTGGAATTTAGTATTCGTATAGAAAAAACTGGTTACCGCATCGGCCTGATAGAAAAGGCCTACATTTACCATAAGCGGAAGGACAGCCTGAGTGCCTTCTACCGGCAAATGGTATGGTTTGGCAAGTCACGCATCAATATTCACCGTTTTTTTCCGGAGAGCCTGAAGCTGATTCATTTGCTACCGCTTATGTTTTACCTGTATCTGCTGCTCATGCTTCTGCTCCTGCCCTGGGTACCAGTGCTAAGTCTAGTCATGCTATCAGGTTTGCTTTTTTATTTTTTGATGGTCTGGGTGGAGGCGCTTGTTCGTTATCGCTCTCTCAAGGTGGCTATACTGAGTATACTGACCTCAGCGAGTGTCTTCCTGGGCTATGGCTGGGGACTTATCCGCTACCAGTTGCAACAGAAGGAACCTTACATTAAAGGAAAGACAAACTGAGCAGGAAGAGCCATTTAGGCCAATTTGTGATAAACATTTGCAAATGTGGTCTGTTTAAAAAATATACACCAAAAAATTTTTTTACCTATGAAAAAGACAATTTTTGTTTATATTTTTAACCTCTTTTTAGTAATTTTCCTGCTGGCCGCCTGTGAACCCGGTACCAATAATACGAGTGAAGCCGTTGAGGATATTGAAGTAGATCAGGATACGGTGCTGGTTGAAGAGGGTGATGAAGAAGTGGCGGCCACGGATGTGGATCTCATTCTGCTTGCTTTTATGAATAACCGTATGCAGTACATGATGGGTGAGATTGCCCGTGAGCAGGCATCAAGCGAAGCTGTTCGTGATTTTGCAGAATCCATTGTCACTCGGGACGATGAAACCCGCTGGAAGCTTGAGGATATAGCACAGGCGACCAATGCTGACCTCCCTGAAATGGTTGGGGCTAAGCAACGCGTAAAAGTAGATAGCATCAGTGAATTGCCGGCTGAGCAGTTTGATCAGGCCTACATGGAAGAAGTCGTTTTTCAATACAAAGAAAATATTGACCGGCTGAATGAATTGATTGATGAAGCGGACAACCCGATGATTGAGGGGATTGCTGCTGAAATCATTGACATTCAGCAGGCACATATGGAACGTGCAGCTGCCGTTCTGGAAGAAATAAGTTAATTTTGGTTTTACTCTTTTTGTGGTTTAAAGCCAGCCTTCAGGTGGAGGCCGGCTTTTTTTTATGCACTGTATTCCTCTCTGGCAAGCATTAAGTGGTCAGTCGTCCTGGCTTAGCCTTCTTTTTCGCAGAAGTAGATAATCTCGTTTTTCATCAGGGCATACCAGCGTATCTGCTCTTCTGTAAAGGTATTAACATAATCATCTTCGGTAACCTTAAAACCTGCCTTTCTCAGCCTATCCGGATAGTCCAGCCCATACATGCGTACATGGTCACGCTGGCCAAATAATTTTTCCCGCTCAGCCGGGTCAGTTATATTGGGATCTTCCCTGGTAGCCGGCATGTCATACACCGGCGATTGTATGATCGCCCACCCTCCGGGCCGGAGCACCCGGTGCAGTTCGCTCATACAGCGGATGTCATCCTCTACATGCTCCATCACATGATTGCAGAAAACTACATCAAATGTATTATCCTCAAAAGGAATATCGTGCAAGTCCATTTTCACCTTTGCCCAGGGAGATTCCAGGTCAGCAGTAATGTACTCCAGGTTGGGCAAAGTCTCAAAACGGTGAATAAAACAAATTTCAGGAGCTACATGCAATACCTTATGCGGGGCCGTAAAAAAATCAGTCTTATTTTGTAAAAAGAGCCACATCAGGCGATGTCGTTCCAGGGTAAGCGAACTGGGGCATAATGCGTTGCTACGGGTCTCTATGCGACCATAAGGTAGGAATTTCCTGAACGTGCGACCGTCCACAGGACATTGTACCTTATAGCCCTGGTAAAAAAATGCAACAAACCTGAGTAAAGCTTGCCCGAAAAGCTGCAGATATTTGCGAGGGATAAACCTGATGGCCCAGCGAATTAAAGTCTTCATAACGCAAAGATAAGCGCCTTTCCTTTCTGATAAAGGGCCAAGCTGGAAATGTCTCAGTAAGATTTGAACGAGGAACTATTATTGTTTGAAATGTATTTTTTAATATTGTAATTCTATATACTAGAATATGCTTATGAAAACATATAAGTTTAAGACTAACATCAATTGTGGCGGTTGTATCGATACCGTAGCTTCCTATCTGGATAATGCTCAGGAGATCATGCAGTGGCAGGTAGATACCCATCATGAAGATAAAGTACTAACCGTGATGGGTCAGGATACCCTGGCTTACAGAGATGTAGTAGACCTGATAAACCTGGCTGGATTTTCCGCCAAACCGCTGAAGAAAGGAATCCTGACCAAGATTTTTGGAAACTAAAGATAAATTTTAATAATCAACGGGAGAAAAGACGGTTTACAAACCGTCTTTTTTCGTTTGTGGTTGAAAAACCTCAGGCCTGCTTTTGTACATATCCTGTAGCTTCTCTTCTTCGTCCGTTTTACATAGTTCTTTCAGCAGATCCACTTGCGTATTCCACTTTTGCCCGTCAAAAAACTCGGCTCCTTTATGATCCCGCACTTTATAAAGGGATTTTTCTTTATAGCAGGTCCCGATATACATATGCGCTAATCCCTGCTCCTGCGCCCATACGATAACCTTCCACATCATCCATTTGCCCAGAGAGTGAGATCTCATGTATTCGGTATCGTAAAATGAAAACCAGTAATGCAGCATATTACCTTCCAGCACAGCAAATACATATCCGTAGACTTTATCAGCAGAACGGAAGCTGATGATGTGCGAAAGTGTTTCTCGAGAAAGCACATACTGCAGCCTGTCGGCATCCATAGAGCCGCCGGCAAAGCGTTCTTCCGCATATTCGCTACAGAACCGCCTGAAGTTTGCATCTTTCAGATCAAAATCTTCCTTAAGATCTATCTGCATACTGATTTCCAGCGGAGCTATTTTTCGGTCAACTCTACGGTTTTCCGAACTGCTTTTGAAAAGGTTCAGGTCAATTCTGAGGCTGCGAGCCATGTAAAAGGTATCATCCTGCAACGCCGTATTCCCGGTATAGGGCAAGAATCCCTGGGAGTAGATGTCAGGCAGTTCATGCTGTTGTTCTTTCACACAATAGGCTGCATAAGAAAATGTATAAGTGGTATAGTCAGTTTTGTACTCGGCGAAGAAAGTTTTCATGATAAGGGTGCTCTCTTGTAAAAAATATAATCTGAATTTGGCGGGTCAATCCCCTGCTCCCGGATCATCCTGGCCAGTTGCCCACGATGGTAAGTAGTATGATTAACGAGATGCATCAGGATCTGGCTGATGCTGTTTTCAAAAGCGGTGCCTTTTGAGTTGGTGTACCTGATGAGCTTATCAAAGTCATCTGTCTGTTCCAGGAGTTGAAAGGTACGCTGATGATTTTCCTTATCCACCTCCAAAAAACTGTTCATGACATGGATCTCCCATATCTCAAATATCGCAGTCTTTCCAAGCAGGCGGGCATTCCATACATGGTGTGCATTGACCATGTGGCTGAAAAGCCTGATGCCTCTTTCGTCATCAAAACCATCTTCAAAAAAAGACTGTATAAACCGCTGGTTTGCGTACTGGTTATACTCGAAAAGGTCCTGAAAAAAAGCCTTCATACGTTTTTCATTTAAATGGACAAATATAGCAGCTTAGCAATACCTGCAAAATCTCCGCTACCGAAGATTCTATATCTGCATCCGTACTTAATTTTTTCACGTACATAAATACTTATATTTGTCAGCACAGATTAAACATCATTGACGTGAAATTTGAACAGATCGCGCAGCAGTTAACGAACTACCGGCAAGAGGGAAAAAAACTATTTACCACTTCATCATTTCAAAGCCACAGCCTGGTATTATTGCATATTCTGAGCAGGATTGACAGGCATATACCTGTCTATTTCCTGAATACCGGTTATCATTTTCCCGAATCTGTGGCTTTTGCGGAAGAGATCAGCGAAAGTTTTGGTCTGCAACTCATAAGGCTCAACCCGATAGTACCCAAGCACCAGCAGCGCGACGCTGAGGGAAACCTGCTTTTTACATCCGATCCTGATTACTGCTGTTATCTGAACAAAGTCCAGCCGATGGATGCCATACTGCGCGAGCATGACATCTGGGTGAATGGTGTAAGGGCCGACCAGAGCAGGGTACGCAAAGCGATGAAGATAGAGCAGCCTGCTCCTCATGGTGTTGTCCGTTTTCATCCCATGCTGGACTGGACGATACAGGAAGTTTACGCCTACCTGAGAGAGTACGATATTCCTCGTCACCCTCTGGATGCCAAAGGATATTCGAGTATCGGCTGTGAGCCCTGCACCAAAAAGCCAGATCCGAATATGCAGGAGCGGGAGGCCCGCTGGTTTGGTATGAACAAAACTGAATGTGGACTTAATACGGACCTGGCTAAATCTTAATCAACAATGACAGTACTCATCACCGGTGGTGCAGGCTATGTAGGAACACAGTTGGTAAGCCAACTTGTACAGGATACCTCAGTTTCCAGAATTATTATTTACGATAATCTTTCTCGTGATAGCTACAACGTTTTTCTGGGGCACTCTCTGTACGATAGGGCAAAGCAGGAAAAAATCAAAGTAGAATTTATCCACGGAGAGCTGCTCAATACCCGTAAGTTGCGCTCTGTGATCGAGGAAGTGGATGTAGTCTACCATCTGGCAGCCAAGGTTGTCACTCCTTTTGCTACTACCGACGGACATGCCTACGAACAAACCAATCACTGGGGCACGGCAGAGTTGGTCTATGCCATAGAAGAAGTTTCACGGGTAAAGAAGCTTGTCTACCTCAGTAGCACTTCGGTTTACGGCTCAGCGCATGTAAACGAGCAGACGCTACCCAATCCATCAACGATATACGGAATTTCCAAACTAAGAGGAGAGGAGCACGTTCGGAGGCTTTTTCCTAAGATACCTACCTATATCATTCGTTGTGGTAATGTATACGGCTATAACAAAAGCCTGCGCTTTGATGCAGTGATCAACCGTTTCATGTTCGAGGCCAATTTTAAGAGGAGGATTTCAATCCACGGTGATGGGAACCAGCGAAGAGCCTTTATCAGCGTACAGAGAGTAGGGGAGGTGATGAAACAAATGCTGCATACCGATATGCCTTCCGATACGTATAACCTGGTGGATAAAAATTTTCAGATACTGGATATCGTGGATGTCGTTAAGGCGATTTACTTTGACCTTGAATTTATTTTTGTCAACCGTCACCTCAGTCTGAGGGAGCTTTCTGTAGATACGGATCTGAAACTCTTTAAGTATCTACCCCGCTGGGAAGAGAGTTCCTTACTTGATGAGATGGAAGAATTCAGGACACGTTTTGCTTTTTAACAAGAAAGGAGGCTAGTGCCTCCTTTATCAATGATCGGTCAAAATTACTTTTCGCAAAATTCGTTGAAAACATCTACCAGGTGATCAGCGATCATCTCAGCCGGACGTCCTTCGATATGATGTCTTTCTACAAAGTGTACCAACTCACCATTCTTGAAAAGTGCAATGGCGGGTGATGAAGGGGGATAAGGTAGTGTATATTCTCTAGCTTTGGCTACCGCGTCCTGGTCTACACCTGCGAATACGGTGGTCAGATGATCGGGACGCTTTTCGCTGCTTTGCAAAGCAAGCTTCACACCGGGACGTGCAGCACCGGCGGCACAACCACAGACTGAATTGATCACCATGAGTGTAGTCCCCTGGTGGTCATTCATATGGCTTTCTACCTCTTCTGCGGACTTTAATTCCTGAAAACCCACTACAGTAAGGTCTTCGCGCATGGGGGCAACTAATTGTTCTGGATACATATTGGAAAAATTTATTGGTCGTTAAGGGGATTAATCATTTACATAAAGCCAAGCTCAAGTTTGGCGACTTCGGACATCATATCCTGGGTATAAGGCGGATCAAAGGTAACTTCAACTTTTACATCGTTGATGCCTTCTATCATTTTGACCTTTTCTTCAACTTCTGACGGTATTGCTTCAGCCGAAGGGCATGCCGGAGAAGTGAGGGTCATCAATATGAAGACATTGTTGACCGGATAGACATTGATCTCATAAATGAGGCCCAGTTCATAGATATCAACCGGGATCTCCGGATCATATACACTTTTGATCGCGTTCAGCACTTTTTCTCTCAGTGCCGGGATTGTATTGGTAGAATTATCGCTCATAACTACATGTCAGATTTATCGGGCTGCTTCAATTCTGTCTTTCTGTACTAGGGCAAACAACTTAAACTGCTTGATCATGGCTGCGAAACCATTTGATCGCTGAGTGCCGATAAAACGGTTCATACCGATTTTATCAATAAAATAAAGATCAGCGTTCAGGATATCTTCTGCCTTCTGGCTGTCAAAGATTCTGACCAGCAGACTGACCAGCCCTTTGGTAATGGCAGAGTTACTGTCAGCTTTAAAATGCAGTTTATCTGCTTCTGCCTGAGGTACCACCCATACTTTTGACTGGCATCCTTTAATGATATTGTCGTCGTTTTTCTTGTTTTCTTCTAGTTCAGGAAGCTTTTGACCTAATTCCATGATGTAGAAATTTGTCATCTCCTGATCTCCTTCCAGCATGGAAAATTCTTCTATAATCTCGTCCTGAATTCGGTTTATAGTATCTGGCATAACTATCTACGCATCATTTTGACAATTTTTTCTAATCCTTCCAGCAAGATGTCAATTTCTTCTTTCGTATTGTAAACAGAAAAAGAAGCTCTTGCCGTTCCCTCAATTCCATACTGGTCCATCAGTGGCTGGGTACAGTGGTGACCTGTCCGGATGGCTACACCCCTTGCATCAAGCATCTGGCCGATATCGAAGTGAAAGATATCATCAATGACAAAAGAGGCTACACTTACTTTATTCGCTGCTTTGCCGATAATCCTCAGCCCTTCAATGCGCTCTAGCGACTGATGGGCGTGGAGTAACAGCTCCTGCTCATGCTGGTGTATCTGATTTTTGCCGACCTGCTGCACAAATGCGATGGCTTCACGAAAAGCCACTACATCGGCTATATTTGGAGTCCCAGCCTCAAACTTGTAGGGAATATCATTATAGGTGGTCTTCTCAAAGCTTACATTGCTGATCATTTCACCACCACCCTGATAGGGTGGCATCTTCTCCAGTAGTCGTCTCTTGCCATACAACACACCTACGCCGGTAGGCCCAAACATCTTATGGGCAGAAAGGGCATAAAAGTCACAGTTGAGTTCCTGTACATCAATTTCCAGGTGGGCACTGGCCTGAGCTCCATCCAGCAGTACTACAGCTCCGTAGGCATGTGCTTTGTCAATAATTTCTTCCACCGGGTTAATCGTACCCAATGAGTTTGAAGCATATACTACACTGACTATTTTAGTCCTTTCATTCAGCAGGGCATCATACCCATCCAGGAGTATTTCACCAAGGTCATTTACAGGAATAATTCTCAGGCGGGCACCTTTTTCTTCACAGAGCATTTGCCAGGGCACAATGTTGGAATGATGTTCCATAGCCGAAATCACAACTTCATCTCCCTCCTGTACATTCGCCTTACCAAAAGTATTGGCCACCAGATTGATGCTGTCGGTAGTACCTTTGGTAAAAATAATTTCTTCGGCTTCTCTTGCGCCCAGGAAGTGTTGAACAGCTTTCCTGGTCTCCTCAAAATCAGCAGTAGCTCTTTCCGCCAGTGTATGAACTCCCCGGTGGATGTTGGCATTGTCATGTTCATAATAATGCCGCAACGCTTCAATTACAGCTAATGGCTTCTGTGTAGTGGCAGCATTATCAAAATAAACCAACGGCCTGCCGTTTACCTCCTGGTGCAGAACAGGAAACTGCTTCCTTATCTTTTGCACATCAAAAGGCTGGATGGTAGCCAGGTTACTGTTATGTTGATGCGAAATATCGCTCATAAATTTATTGGTTTTCCAAACGCTCGCTGATTTCCTTTTCTACTTTTTCGCGAAGAGCATCCACCACAATATGCTGGATCACATCTCCGGCAAAAGCACGCAGGAGTACAGCCCGGGCTTGCACTTTGCTCAACCCTCTGGTTCGGAGGTAAAACATCTGCTCTTTGTCTAACTGACCGGTAGTAGCACCGTGGGAGCATTTTACGTCATCGGCCCAGATCTCAAGCTGCGGTTTGGTGTCTACTGAGGCATTGTCGCTCATCAGTATATTGACATTTGACTGGAATGCATTCGTTTTCTGGGCATTAGGTCTCACATATATCTTTCCGTTGAATACTCCCCGAGAAGAGTCATCCATAATTCCCTTATACAATTCATTACTAAAAGAATTGGGTTTCCGGTGGTCTACAGAGGTATGGTTGTCTACATGAGACTGATCGTTTAGCATATAAAGACCATACATATGAGACTCACAATGCTCTGCATCCAGCACAGCATTCAGATTATTACGAAGAATGGCTCCCTGTATCGAAATATTCACGGAATGAAAGTAGCTGTTATCACTTTGCAGCACCTGTGTAGTACCGGTATGGTACGCTGATTTACTTTCATTCTCATATTTATAGTAATGAAGATTGGCGTACTGTTTAACGACTATTTCAGACACTACATTCTGATAGCTAGGGGCATCTCCGATAGTGTGAAATATTTCGGCTACCTTTACCTGAGCGTTCTCTTCAGCAATGTAGAGATTGCGCGGATGGGAGATTACCCTTCCTGCACTGGTATCGCTGAAAAAATATACCAGCACAGCTTTTTCCACTACTTTGCTTTTAGGCACATGCAGGAACAAACCCTGGCGGGAAAGTGCAGCGTTGAGTGACACAAAGGGGTCAGAACCGCTATCGCTCACCTTGCCCAAATATTCTTCTATTGCCGCAGTGTTTGAGTCCAATGCTTCATGTAGCGGTTTGATGATGATCTCTTCGG
>CAZFFW010000058.1:4957-28273 GCA_964518125.1 uncultured Porifericola sp. | reverse complement strand
ATCAGGCTGGTGTTGACACTATCATTAAGTTCCACTTCCAACAGGTACTGGGTTGTCTTTTCGTAGTCCAGTTCCTTAGCAAGCCGGACCTGACCGGAAGCCTGATCCAGTTTAAAACTTCCGCTTTCATTTCCACTCAGAATAGTGAAAAACAAGCTTCCTACCCCATCGGCATCAGTCGCCTCAATATCGTACAGCAGGCTGTTTACTTTTTCATCTTCATCTACTTTGAGAAGGGTATCCTCTGCTACTGGTGCATTATCATTCAGATCATTCAGGCTGAAGGAAAAAGTCTTTTCTATTGTATTGCCTTCGTCATCCGATGACCTGATCCGAAAGTCATAACTGCTGGCTAATTCATAATCAAAGTTGACTTTAGTAAGCAGCTTTTTACCAGATATCCTGAATTTGGCATTGTCTTTATCTCCTTCTCCACTTACCAGGCTATATACATGGGTGGTATCGTCCAGGTCCATTGTAGTAAGTTCAGCAATGGTCGAATTTAATGGCAAGTTTTCATCCATTAGACTATCCGAAAGCTGAATATTGGTCGGTTGGGCAAATGCTTCTGAGATGTTTACCGTATAATCCGTAAAAACCTGTTCATCCTCCGAGCGTACGGTGTATACTACAGCTTTTGTAAAGTCATTTGGCGTTACCCCGCTTTGCTGAGCGGTCTCTGAAATCCATGCGGAAGCTCCTTCAGAAAGGGTAAACTCAGGCTTCAGCTGACTAAGATCCGTGCCGAAGACTACCTTCAGGGAAATATCAGCACCTTCAATCGTAGTGCTTCCCTCCTGCTCAGCCACGCTAAAACCAGTGATCAGTGCTTCGCTGCTCAGCGTTACGTTGGCAAATACATATGGCTTGGCCGCATCACCTATGCCACCGTTTGACTCAAATGGTTCGGTTTCAGGAACGTCAAAAACCTGGTCAGCGCTTGCATCATAGAGCTTGAATGAGATCTCTTCTCCTCGTACGCCATTGCTGTAGATAAACAGGTATGCCAGATAGCGGTCTACTTCCGCAAAATAGCTGATACTTGCCACTCCCCGGCATTCACCATCAATGAATGCTGCTACCTGGTCACCCGCGTCCAGCGATTCTGATTTATTGATGTTGATCGCCCCAACGATGATCATAGAATTGCTGTAATCAGCCGGGTTTACCTGCCAAGCTGAAGGCGGAGCTGCCATCAGACGGGACGTACAAAGCAATCCCAGGCAGAGGAGAAAATGCCAGATTTGTGGTTTGTAAAAACTCATAAATATGATATTTCTTATCCTCGTACCGCCGGAAGGCCGGCAGTACGAGAAGAAATTTTATCGTTTAATAATCTTATATACCTTAGTCTCGCTACCTAAGCTGACGCTTACCATGTAGATACCCGTGCTTACGTCATTACCATGACCGTCAGTACCGTCCCAGGTGAAAAGGTTAGCATCCTGCTCATCAGGGCTCAGGGTTGTTATTACTTTACCTATCACATCTATGACTTTCACCTCAGGCTGAGCGGTTGGCAACCCAACAATGCGGATGTAAAGTTGGTCGGAGAATGGATTAGGAGCCATTTCTACTGCTATCTCCCGGGGCTCCTGCACGGACAATACCGCTTCATCCAGGTGCAACTGGTAAGGCACCCTGAGAGTACCCTCTACCTTATCAGGAGCGAAGCTGAGCTTTTCTATTACCTTCAGCACTCGTCCATTTTCCGGATCGTATACTTTCAGAGAAATCGCTTCTTCAGTATCGGTGCCACTCACGGATAGCAGGAAGATTGGATTCCCTTTCTGACCTAGTACCGGGCTACTTATGCCCCGGCATTCGTCACCCACAAAAGCAGCCAGTACCAGACCGGAGGCATCTTCTACCGCTACCTCCGCCATGAGCGACATGGTAAATGGATGCTGGTGAACCTTAGCCTCCCAGGGACTTTCCACTACTTGGGTGTGGGCGATGCGGGTATTACTGTTCAGCAGAGAGGTTTCAGGGTATACCAGCGTACCATCGCTGACCGATTTGAACATATATCCCTGGCCGGGTACGAGAAACTTTAGTGTCCCGATCCAGCCCAGCATCTCGTCATACACCGCGAAGGCATACTGACTTTTGACGAGATCTCCACTACTTAGCTCGTAGCCGCTGAAGGCTTCGTTCACACTCATATTGAAGCGGGGAATAAAGCCGACCCAGTTCCATCCCTTACTGATGCTGATGGGTGTACCCGGCAGTGCAGGCTGTCCGGTAAGTGAAGTGCTGCCTGCCTCAGCGAGTTTCATCATATACATACTCCCAACTCTCAACCCGCCATTCTGGCTCAGGGTACCCACCCACCCCAGGCCGGGAGTAAAGACATCTGCCATGCTTTGACCTTTGAGCTGATCACCCTGCATCGGGCTGAAGTTTGACAGCAGACCGTTAATATCTGTCAACTGAGGGGATTGCAGGTTGAAAGATACCCAACTCCAACCTTTCTGAAAGTTGATTTCCTGAACATAAGTAGAGCCTGCTTCAATAATTTCGGGCACAGAAGGAATACCTTTGAGTTGATTTGCCTGGAAAATATAGTCAGGACTTACTTCCCGATGCTCCATACCTTCGCTGGCGTTCCAGACCCTGAGTTCTATTTCCTCGCCAAACTCTACGTTACTGAATACTCCAAGGAAGGCCATATACATATCAAACTGCTCCATATACTCCAGTTGGGCAATACCCCGGCATTCGCCATCAATGAAAGCAGCTACCTTGTCATAACGGTCGGTAGAGAGTAGCCCGTCAATTTTGAGCTGGGCGATGATGTTCATGGTATACTGGAAAGCTGCCGGATCTACCTGCCAGGCTGGTTCTTGTTCAAAGACGCGGAGGTTGAGCCCCAGCTTTTCTTTATAATCAAAGTCTGATGACAGGAAAATATCCTCGCTGTAGTAGCCGGTGTTGATACCTTCATTGACCCTAAAGGTGATCTTGCGGGTAGACAAAGGCTCCAGCACTCCGGCGGAAGGGCTGGCTGTCAACCAGGCCGGCAGATTCTCCAGGGCAAAACTTTGCTGCGCACCACCGTGGTTGGATATCTCTACTGTAAATGTCAGCGGGTCATACAGCTTTTTTTCAAACTCAAGCTGATCATCACCCCACTTTACCTGGTTTCGGTCAACGAAGAAGGACCAGGTAACAGGAGAAACCAGGCGGTTTTCGTATTTATCTTCTATATTTTGTACCGTCACTTCCAGGATGCACTTCTCAATGGCCCCGGCCATACTTGCCTTTGGCGTAATGATGATCTTGTCCTGGTTTACCACCCAGTCAAAATCTACCTTTTGTACAGGGCGGGCATCTTTGATATTAGGCGTATTGTCAGTATAGGTGGCGCCACCATTAGCCTGGGCAGTGCCCGCATTACTACCGTAGGGATTGATCCACTGATCATCCAGCGTCTCCTGCGACATTTGTATGCCGGAAACCGTCACGTACTCTTCAAAAGGATAGTAAGCCATCAGCCCCATCTCTTCCCCGCTGAGTTTGCTGGTACGGGTCAGGTCTACCTGCTCGCCCCTGTGGGCCAGGTTCCAGATTCTGAAGTCATCTATGCTACCTTTGAAATACTGGTCATGCTCCGTGGTAACTGTTCCAGTCTTATAGCCCCGGGCACCTATCCACATGCTGGCTCCGGCCAGGCCACCAAATCCACTGCTCGGCGAAGTAATGAGCGGTTTGCCATCTAAATACAGTATGGTATTGGCTCTTCGGTTGAGCGTCAGCGCCAGGTGGTGCCAGTTATCATCCCGAAAATCTGTCTCATCATTCAGGGTAAGGCGTTTTCCATTGCTCGTAAAATAAAGCTTCCCTTCCCCGTTGAATCCCAGGCTTAAGCTGTTTTCGGGAGCGTTGAACTTATCCGTACCATCTCCCTTACCGCTGGAGAACATCACGGTATTTGTCTGAGCGGCATTTGCTTTGAACCAAAACTCTATGCTGTAGTCCATCTGCGGACTGATGACAACTGTACTGGCGGTATTGATTTCCACATAGTCATCCACTCCGTCAAAGGCGATGGCTTTACCAGACGGTAATACCTCCCAGTCTGCATAAAGCAGGGCATGACGGAAGCGTGCTTTATCCAGCGCTTTGTTACCAAAGGCATCATCCATGGGCCAGTATCCTACCAGGCCTATTTCATTGCCGCTTTGCGTCTGGTACATGGCAGCGTACACTTCACCCATCTGCTGAGCCTTATTCCAGACACGCAAATCGTGTAAGTTACCAGCAAAATGACGGTTTCCGCTGATTTGAGACTTCCCTATCAGTATCTCACCTTCTCCTTCATAAGGATGATTAACTGTCACATTTTCTAAAACAAACTGGTCATCGTAGTATGCAAACAACTCCTTACTTTCCTTGAAGTAAGCAACTGCATAATGGTGCCAGTCGGTATCGGTAAAGGTGGTGGTAGAAGTTATGGTCTGGCCGGCAATACTGACAAATAGCTGGTTAGAGGCACTGAAGCCAATTTCAAGTTCTCGTCCCGTCTGGGAACCTTGTGAGAAAATGACCTCCTCCTGGTTCAAACGATCACGCTTTAGCCAGAATTCTACCGTAAAATTTCGGTTCTTAATATTGAGTCCTGTCGGCACTTTGACAAAATCGTTGGTACCATCAAAATCAATGCTGGTATTGTGATTGATCTCAGCACCATTGAGTACGCCTCTTACCGAAAAATTAAACGGTGTCAGTAGTCCTGCCTCAATCGCCTCATCAAACTGGATCATGATCTCATCGTTGGGAGACAACACCCCATCGGCAGGTTGAGGGGTGCCAAAGACCCGGGGACGTTTTACATCTTTAATCCCGCTGAGCACCTGACTGGGAGTCTCCACGGTACTGCCCGGACCCAATTCGCAGACTGCGACTGCCCTGATGTCGTAAGTACGGTCGGGCAGAGAATGCATGTCAAAGTAGTAATTAATCTCCGGACCATCTACCCAGGCTTTGGGGTCAGAAGCTGCTCCAAACTCTTCTGTAGTCACCTTTTGCTTGTTGTAGAAGACCATATTGGTCGTCCACTGAGAGCTTGAAGTAGGCTTGTACTGGAATACTACTTTTTTGAACTTATCGTATGTAAGGTCGTACTGGTTGATTTTTACCAACAGCGTATCCTCCGGACGAGTATTGGTATTGAGTACCCACTGATTTTTGGGCATTTCAATATTGATGTCCGAGCAACCGGGCAGGAAGAAAGCTGAAATACTCAGGGTATCTGCCAGGTTCTCATCACAGAGGGAAGTAAGTATCAGACTCAGATCCTCATAGTCCATCTGGTCAGACTGCCCTTTCCATACCATGATGGTCTTTTGCAACGCCTTGCCATATGGCACACGGAAGGAACGGCCATCAGTGATAGGCTCACCATCCATCAGCACGGCAGCTCCAAAGGGATTGCTGCTATCGTCCAGCCTGAGCGTATACCAGCCTGCTTCCTCGGTTTCAGAATTATTTTTGAGCTGAAGGGTAAATTCAGCAGCGCGATTGTCGGGAATATCTTTGGCAATGGTCTGATCAACTTCCAGTACCGGCACTTCACGTTTCATACTGGCTTCCTGCAGCTTGTGTACTCCCGGCTCAAAGTATTTGGTCAGCTGCTCATCTTCGTAGGGACAACTCGTTACTCCGGCGCGCATGGTGAAGACCGGCCCAAAACCGTCTGCGGGCTTTTTCACATCCACACTGTAATAGTCTCCACTATTATCGTCAGCCAGGGTGAATCCATAGGTAGTAGAGTTTTCGCTGCCGGTAGTTTCTGAATCAGATCCTCCTCGCCCGTAGGCCAGGGTCAGCGTATTACTTAGACCAAATTTATTGAAAAAACCGCCAGTCGTAAATCCTACGGAAGGATTGATGAACCACTCAAAAGTAGTGGTTGTCTGTGATGAGCTGGTAGTCGTTACTGACTGGTCATAGGTGGTTCCAGCGTCAAAGGAAATATTCTCATCAAGCTCAGCTGCTACTTTCTGCCTTTCATTTTCCCTAAGCCAGAATTCCCATCCTTCAATCTGCTGGTTATAATAATGTACAGTATCATTGACAAATCGCTGCTCATCTATCCACAGCTGTGGCACTCGTATGACGTAACTCGGGCCATTACCCCAGTTATCCATATCATCTATAGCCTGATCGCCCCATACCGAGATATCATTGTTGGCACTGCCAAAGCGGGGATCCGAAGCAGGAACCAGCGAAACGTAAACGGGTTCACTTACCGGCGTGATGGAAGCAGGGTTCTCATGATAAACCAGAAAGCTATTCCGAATATTTTTCAGCTCGGGTAACAGTGCATTTTCTATATGGTACTGGGTATAGATAAAGCTGGTATTGAATTCCGGGTTAATCCTGAGACCTTCCCGAACGCCTAATTTGTAGCCGTTGAACTCCTGGTCACTACAGTCGGTACATTGCGAAACCGGGATAGGCTCAATAAACAATGATTTACCGTACACCAGGTTGGTAGACCGGCCTACAAACAGGTCGCCATCTGCCCCTACATAATCGGAACTGCTGCTGGTAGCCCAGTTTTTGGTGATCGTCAGGCTGGTGGTCTGCTCATTGTTGGTATTCCATACCTGTTCGGAGCTCCAGCCTACTTCAATGTCCTTGGTAAGTTCAACTTCCGCTATCACCCCCGCTCCTATGCCGGCAAAAGTCTTGACCGCTGCACCCAGGTGGAAAGCCATATTATTCTCCTGGGAAAAGGTATTGGTCACATCCCAGCTGGTAGTCGTAAAAGTAGTTGTACCCTGCGACAGGTACGCGAAGCTGCCGGAACCAGGCGGGTCACGCAAAATCGTCATGACCTCGGTAGGTCCATTGGTGACAAAATTGTTTCCGGTGGGCATACCGCCGAACACAAAAGCCCGGAAGGGCTCGCTTTCGTTCCAGATGGTCTTGATACCACCATCATTGCCCGAGAAAGCCGAAATGTTGATGGTTTTGGTATAGCTGTTGGCAGCGTTTACATTGTCCTGGTTGATTTCGGGGAGCCCGGCGGTAAAAGTATAGACCGCTTTACCCAGGCTGTTGAGACGCATAATTACTTTATCGTCATTTACTGCCAGGTTGTTATTAATTTCCAGTCTCCCGTCCGTTACCGGCACACGATCTGCTTCTCCGCTGTCGTCATTGACGTACTCTTCAAAAAGCTCAATAAACATGCGATAACTGTTTCTTTGGCGAAACACCGGATGGCCAAAGGTATAGCTGCCGCTTTCTACCAGAGACAACTCTTCCCGTATACCCAGGTTTTCGTCTTCATACACGAACACAGTGTCCCCAAAGATGGTACTGCCTTCCTGGTCAGCAGTCACGTTGATTGAGGGTTTGACCCGGTAAATAAAATCCTGCCGGTGCTGGAACCTGAAGGTATCAATACCCACAGTCCAGACTGTATCAAGCCGTCGGATATCAAAAATCTCGTCGTAATCAGCCGGATCGTAAGGGGGATAACTTTCAGTATCTACAATGCCGGACACTGCCATCCCGATAGTATCCTCTTTGACCTCTTCTTTCCAGATGACCGTCTGCAGGTCCATGGTCACATGATGCTTGTCATCAAAAGTGTAGCTGCCAGCTCTGACCTGCTTTACCATGTATTTTTCAGGCAGCAGATAAGCGATAAACTCTCCCGTTTCTGTATCCGGGTAGACAGTCATCTCTTTGGGAGACAGCGAATTGAATTCAGCCCGGCTGTTGATCTTATTTTCAGTGGTTGAATAATCTGAGGCACTATCGGCCAATGTCAGATCATAGCCTTTTTCGGTACTCAGCGTAATGCTGGCATTTCCAAGGTTGTTTTTGGAATCGCCAAAACCCAGAAGTTTCTCAGCCTCTATAGGTCCACCCACCACACGCCCGGCTACCCTGACCAGTGTAGTATCTATGAACTCCAGACCGGATACCGGCTCCTGGTAATCAAAGAGTACAATATTGCCAGCCCCGTCAGGAGGTGGAAACCGTCCTTCATCCTCAAAGTCATGCTGGTTTTTTACCACCTGCAGGCTGTGGCGACCGATAGGCACATCCACCTCAAACCGGCCCAAATTGTCAGTTTCAATCACATTTCCTTCCCGGTCTACCATTGTTTTCCCATCTACCCGGATGGCCACGCCGGAAACGGGAAAGTTGGTATTCCTGTACTTCACCGTACCGGTTACTTTAAAAGAAGAGATATCGGTAAAATCCACCTGGTTATGAATCGCCGCTCCATCGCCAACAAAGCGAATCTGCTGCGCCGGGTCAAACTGGTGTACACCCAGCATAGGGATAAATTTATACTGCGTGCCCCCGGTCTCATAGGGGAAGCCTACGATGCTATAGTTTCCGTCTGCATCGGTAATACCCTTGAAGCCTAACTGGCTGCGAAAGGGGATGGTGGAGCTCCAGGTGGCTCCGGTAACATACCCGTGATTCTCATTGTACTGGTTGCCCTTACGCGACTGATCAAAAAATTCCTCAGCGACTCCTGCTCTCAGTCTCAAATAAGCTGATAAATTATTTTCGTTTCCTGATATATAGCGGGCATAATCCCGACTAATTTCTTCCGGACCAAGGACTCTCTTCCAAAGTCTTATCTCGTCTACATAGCCCTGGTAGTATTGTCCTGAAGCATTTTTGCCCAAGGTCAGTGATTCTGAATTGGCGGCTGGCTGAGCCCCGGCTGCTGCTTTGGCAGAAAAGGAAGTCCGATCATCTACCTGGACATATAGAAAAAGTGAATCTACACTGTAGGAAGCTGTGACGTGAAAAAAGCTATCTACCGGATAGGCGAAAGGTAAACTAAGCTGCGTACCAGCTACCTGAAAATCCAGTTGGGTGCCATTGTAGTTCAGTTCGTAATTGTTTCCCTTGCTGAATAATGTGCCTTTAGCTCCCCCACCTTCGTACCGGGTCCACATTTGCAGGCTAAAGCCTTCCCTAAGCTCCAGTTCAGAATGTCCGCTTCGGTGAGGTATCCACAGGTAATCATTTGCACCGTCCAGCAAAAGGCTCTTTCCAGTGAGATTACCGCTGGCTTCGGCCACTACTGTCACGCCTTCAACGGCAGTTCCTCCTTCAAAGGTGATGCGTCCTGATGCTGTACCCACCGGATACATGAAACCAGTGCTTTCTACATAATTAAAATAAGGCAGCCGCAGGTTATCGGCCAGACCTTTAGCATAAATGGTGTATTTGTACAAAACTCCTTTGTCCGCATACTGATCATTCCACGCGTACTGATCGGCGGGAATATTTGCTACCAGGGTAGAATCTCCCTCTCCACCCAGGGGCTTACGATAAATCAGAAAACGGCTGATCCGGCCGGAAAGACTCTTTATTTTCCAGTTGAGTTGTACCACATCAGGAAAGTAGCCCTTGGAACAGAAAGGGTCACCTTCAAATACCGTTGGAAAGTAGGGGACCGGATAAGGAAAGCCTCCACTGATACGAACACCATTGGCATCCACCGCGGTACCCGACATCGCGTTCTGATGACCATTGAAAAGGATGCGGGTGGTGTCATTGACCTGGCGGTTACCCCCGATAAAGCCTATACTGTAGGGCGGCTGCACCTGCTGTGCCAGTGCCATTTCCTGCGCCAGGAATAACAGAAACATCAGCCCGCAAAAAGGTATGGATAGAAGTCTTTTCATAAAGAACTTTAATCTTGGAAAACCTGGGAAAATGGGAGAAATCAGTACTTGATGATGTAGAATACCGCTGCGTTCTTAGGGCGGGTCTCATTGCCTCCGGTATTATTGATGGTGTGGGTATGGGCACCTGCTGACGAGGTAGTACGCCCGCTTTTCTGATGCAAACGGTTATCCCAATCACTGCCATTTGAACCTAGTTCTCCTCCACCTCCAGCATGATTTTCTGAAAAATAGTAGTCATCGTGATTGTGGGTATGCGCCCCTGCACTATTCATCGTATGGTTGTGGGATTTAACTTCATCTCCCTGGAATGAACCTACATTATCACCTGAATTGCCCCCGTTTTTAGCAGTACGGCCACCAGCGTTAGGATCATTTCCAGAGCCTTGATCCAGACCTCGGAGGAACTGCCCCCTCAGGTCGGGTACCCGGAAGGTAGAGGAACCATTACCGCCCCAGGATGTAGCGATTGCGGCAAAAAGAGAAGGGTAGTTGCTGATGTTGTGCTCGGAGCCATCGCAGGCCAGGTAGCCATCCGGGATGTTGGCGACAGGGCCGGCAAAGGGCAGAATGGTCCCGGGAGGTACACCATTGGCGGCACTGTTGGCTTTTTCAGCAGCATTGGCATAAGGCACACTCAGAAGTTCGGTTTTGTTGATCTCCACCATACCGCCGCTGCCGGTTTCTACCTCTACTTTGAGCCAGTAGTCCTTCTCGTGGAAGATGAGGTTATTAAAATCAGTGGTGGACACAGAGCCTACTACCGCACTGAATACCCCATAAGCATCAGTATTGACAGTATGTTGCTCTGAAAAGTCAGGGCTGCTTTCGCTACCATTGATAAAAATACTGAACTTCACTTTGACCTCCTGTCCACTGAGAGCGGCACCTTCCGCATCCCGCGCATATCCCTGGAAGCTAAAGCCTTTGTTCTGTGCTGAAGCTGTGAACACTAGAGCAAATACAACAAAAAAGAGGGTAAAGATTTTTTTCATAAGACAATTCTTGGGTACAAAGCTGATGATGTATGTTTCTTACCTAATTACAATGATATATCAGAATATGAATATCAATATATCAATTGTTTTCAGGGAAGAAAACGCTGTCTGTACCGGAAGAATAGAAGGAAGGCTCAGAAAAACCGCTCTTTGTTCTAATCCGAAAAGGATTAAAAATTATCTGCTTTCAAGTTACACCCATCAGAAAATGAGGATGCAAAACAGAAAAGGGAAAATATCTTGTCGGTGAGAAAATGCTAAACCACTTAAAATCAGAGTTTTACCAAATAAGACCAGTTTCGGGCTTTAAAAGGGTATATTCACGGCAAGGAAGCTGAAAAAGCATCAAAACGTCTTGGAATGAAAATAAATGGGGTAGTTAAGCATTTTGGTACTTTTTAGGAGCTATTTCCGCTTTTTCCGTAGCACCTGAAAAGGCAAACTCACATTGGTTGGGCTTTTTCGGGCCATAAGGAAGAGGCAAAGCCCTTGCAAGGAATTGGCTTAGGAGGTGGGCTTCAACTTAAAAACACGGAACTTTTGCGATCCGGTAGGGGCTTCACTTCTGGATATGCAACAAAGCTTTTCTACAAATCAGCAATGAGTTTAGCCAACCGATCCATTTCCTCCCGGGTATTGAAGTAGTGGGGCGAAAGGCGGATCGCCCAGTCTATACCTTTCTTGTCAAAATCATACTGCGCCGAACTCTTCTGAGCTACTGAATACAACACCTGATGCTGGTCCAGGTGTTTTTGGGTTTGTTCCAGCGTATGGCCTTCTTTCAGCAAAGTTAAGATATTTCCCAGGCGTGTGCCCTGGTCCAAAAGGCTAATGCCCGGAATAGCCGACAGTTTCTGCCTTAAGTCCCGCATCAACTCCCGGTTATAGACCTCTATTTGCTGTATGCCGAGGCGGTTGGCGTATGCCATCGCTTCTTTCAGCCCCAGTAGCAAAGCATAGGGTACTTCCCAGGTCTCAAACCTTCGCGCATCGTGCTGTAGGGTATACTGATCTCCGGCGGTCCATTGGGCACCGCGCAGGTCAACAAACAGTGGCGCGTAGCCCTCCTGCAGCACACGGTCAGAAATATACAGAAAACCTGTACCCCGAGGCCCCCTCAGAAATTTACGGCCAGTGGCACTCAGAAAATCACAGCCAATCTGCTGTACATCTACCTGTAGCTGTCCTACCGACTGGCAGGCATCCAGCAGGTAAAGACAGTCATATTCCCGGCAGATAGCACCAACTGACTCGGCATCCTGTACCAGCCCGGAGCTGGTAGGAATATGGGTGATGGCTACCAGTTTTGGCTGGTGCTGTTTTACCAGTGTCCGAAAATGGTCCAGGTCAAGGTCGCCATTGGGCAGATTGCCCGCCCGGACAATCCTGATCCCCATGCGTTTCTGGAGGGAAAGAAAGTTAAGGTAGTTTGAAACGTAATCGTCATCGGTAGTGAGAATTATGTCGCCTGCCTCAAAAGGAACGGCTGATAAAGCTTTGGCATAGGCATCGGTTGCGTGACTGGCGAAGGCAATATTTTCAGCGCGTGTGTTCAGCAAAAGGGCGGCTTCCTTGTAAAATTCCTGTATCTCCGCTGCTTTCTGGTCAGCGAGCTTGTATCCGCCAATGATGGCCTCTTCCTGCAGATATTCGATGATTTTTTCATTTACAACTTTAGGAGGAAGAGAAGAACCTGCACTATTTAAAAATAATTTGTGGGCACAGCCGGGAGTATCCTGACGGATCTGATCGATGTTCATAATTTGTCTTGTGTTTCAATGTTCATGCCCCTGGTAAATCCACATGGGCAGCGTATCTCCAGCCTTGGAGAAACCCATTTTCTGATAAAATTCTACAGATTTCCGATCCGCCGTCAGCATCTGCATGTGAAAACTCCTGTATTTTTCCTGCATTTTGTCCATGATCATGCTGCCTATACCTCTTTGCTGATACTCGGGATGAACCAGTAGATGTGGAAAATAAACTACCAGATAACCATCTGAAATGGCATTACCCAGACCCAACAGTTGCTGGTCATCCCATGCAGTGATAAGCGTGTGAGAATTTGTCAGGGCGAGATACAGGGCTTCCGGCTTTTCAGCAGCGCTCCAGCCATTAAGCCGATAGAGGTGTAATACCTGATCAACATCAGGGTCTCGCCGCTCAGAGAGATAGACAGGCATATGAGGTTAAAATATTTTTATTAATGCAAAAGGCTTCCTTTATACCACTTTTATTAGCCCGCTTATCGGAAAATGGTCGCTGTAGCCCCGGGGAGCTTTTTTTCCCGTTTTGTCAAAATCAAAGGCGACGGGCCGCTGCTTCTGACGACTGCTCATGATGTCAGGCCGAAAAATTTCAACCGATTCGCAATCAAATTTTAAGCCCTGCAGCCCATAGTATAAGCCACGGGAGATCATCAGCTGATCCAGCACATTCATGGTATTGGTAGCACCGCTGTAGAAAAGGGTGCCAATATCAGGCTGCGCCAGGAAGGGCCACATACAGTTAAAAAGATAGGCCTGATCCTCAAAGTAGCTGGCCGGGGTTGGCGTATGCTCCCGGCTGCTGCCTCGGCTGGCCTTAATTGGTTCTTCCAGGTGATCAGTACTGTTGGCAGCCTTAAGATAATCCAGGATGCTGCGGTCAAAAGGCTCATCGTTAAAATCTCCCATCAGCAGTACATTCCTGTTCCATCGTTCATTCAGCAGCGCCAGCGTATCTTCCGTATCGGGCATCTGCAGAAAATCCAGGCGGTCAACTTTCAGCTGATCATCTATCAACTTGCCCAGGTGATTGGCTACACTGATCCTGAGCGGCTCGCTCTCGTACTTACCCATGCTCCGTGACGGCCAATGATTTACATACACAATCAGTTCGGCATCGCTGCCGTGCAGACAGAGTGGTACTTCAAAGATATCGCGGGTAGGATAACGGTTGGTAACTTTCATCGCCCGGGGTGCTTGATCAGGATGGGGGTAAAATACATGACGGTCGTACATGAGAGAAACGTCAATCCCCCGGATATCAGGACTTTCCACATGGGCAATGGCGTAACGGTCAGCATCCAGGCGGTCAGCCAGCCGCTGCATCAGAGAGGCATTTTCCACTTCACAGACGCCCAGCAGGTCTGGCATCTGCCCCTCGTGCATCAGGCGTATCACCTCGGCCAGCTGATCCAGTTTGGCTTCCACAACCTCCCCGGTCCAGCCGTTTGCTGCGGTAAAGCCCAGGTCGGCGGCAATTTCCGAAAGCTGTGCGTCAAACAGGTTCTGCAGATTCCAGAAAGAGACTTTAATGTGCATAGTTGGTTGTTTTAGTAGTTGACAAAGAGTGGACTGAAGCCTATCGGTTAGCCATTTTTGGCATAATTTTCTATTCTCTTTTTCACCTTCCGCATCCTCAGATACCCGGTCAGGAACACCAGGGGAGACAGAGCTACCAGTGCATAGCCAACCCAGCGGATCTCTTCCAGGGCTTCCAGTTGGATGATGCTGAAGCCAGAGGCCAGGAAAATGATGGAGGTACGGAAATAAGCCAGAAAAGTCCTTTCATTCGCCAGTTTGGTGCGTTCTATCGCCAGGTAATCCCGGGTGATCAGTGGGCTGTTTTTTTCCATTGTCAGTGAAAATGAAAACCGAATATTTCGTCTCAGATAAAAGCACTAAGGGGGCCAGTCATCCCCCTTCATGCTCTTGTAAAATGTTGATGCTACATCAGGCAAACGGCTCCTGTCAATTGTCGTTCGCCGAAAAAGATCAGTTACTGGCGACCTGCTTGATACTCACCCAGCCTGATTTGTTGATATTCTTCTGTGCCGGGTTGCCTTTGTATTTTACCTGTGCGCCAAAGCCATTGGCCTCTACCAGCAAACGCTCACTGGCATGCAAAAAGACGGAGGCGGTCCCGTTTATTTCAGCAGCTACTTCCTCGGCCAGCAGGTCAAAGGCATCAAGGGTGCCGGTACCTTCCAGTACGATTACTTCGCGAAAAGCCCTGCCCTTGAGCTTGAGGTTAGCCGTACCGGCAATTTCTACCGTCAGGCGGTCTGCTTCAACCTCCAGCCGGTTATTGCCCATACCTTCTGCACCAAAATGAAAATCTCCGCTCACGATGGGTTCGGTAGTTTTGACATCCACGATACCAGCGCAAATTACTTCATTAAGGTCCTGGTATGCGACGTAGATGATGAACTTGGGATGCAGATCAAACACGTCGTCTTCGTCTCTATCGTACTCTATGTGAAGGGTTCTGCCTCTGACATAAGTCTTAAGACGGTCCATGTCTACACCATCTTCTGCCTCAATTTCCAGGGCCGACTTACCGGACGGAGTGAGAATAAGGTCTCCCCTGCCCTCAAACTCAATGCTGTTAAAATAATCCAGGTTTCTTTGCTCGCGCTGCTGCGCCTGTGCGACAAATACTGTCAGGCACAGTAACAAAATCAGGTTAAATGTTTTCATAGTTGGGTAGTATATTTTCTGTGTTACCTGAAGATACGTTTTTTACCCGATAAAAGGTTATTCAATTTCCTGCAACTGATGCTGTCCGGCTGCTACACGGTAGGTTTTGGCCAGGTATTCTCCTGTCTGAGGCTGCTGGATATCCTCCATAAAATACCACTCGGCTATGGCCTCCTGCTCCCTCAGGGTGAGTAGCAGGTAGCCGTGATCTGAAAGGTTTACGTACTTCAAATGTGGATTATGCTGTGGTTCCATTAGTCGCTCGGCGATGCGTGTAGCAGAATCGGTAGGGATACGCTCATTGATATTGCCGGATGTAATACTGGGCGTCCCAAACTCCACGGCAAATGCCCCCAAGGCTGTCTCAGGATTGTACTGAGTGGGATCATCTGGATTTAGGGCGGTTTCAAAAGCCCAGGAAGTATGGGTATCACCCGAAAGAATGATGACATTTTCCACCTGGTTTTCGCGGATGGCATTGGCTACCTGCATTTTAGAAGCAGGATACCCGTCCCAGGCGTCCAGGTTGCGCTCTACTCCATAAACGATGTCTGTTTTCAGGTCAGAAAAAATGACCTGGTTGCCTATGATTTTCCATTTGGAACCAGTATTGGTCAGGCGTTCGGCTAACCAGTTGAACTGCTCCTCTCCCAGTAGCGAACGCTCCTCGCTGGCGTAGGCAGGGTCACTCAAGCTATCCACCGGCTGATCGCGTCCGGCCAGTCGTTCATCCAGCATCATCAGTTCGGCCATGTCGCCAAATTCAAAAGAGCGGTAAAGTTGCTGGTTAGGGTAATTGTCCAGCGGCATCCATTCAAAATAGGCCGTCACTGCCGCGCTGCGCCGCTGGTCGTAGGGGCCTTCTTCCGCTTCCTGGTGATTCTGTGCGCCGCTCGTATAGGCATTGTTGGCGATTTCATGGTCATCCCAGATCGCAATGACCGGATGCATCTGGTGCATACGCATCAGGTCTTTGTCCAGGCGGTACTGGGCATAGCGGGTGCGGTAATCCTGCAGATTGATGATTTCGTAAGGAGGCTCATGAAAACGGCCATTGCTGGAATCACCGTATACACCAGGACCATATTCGTATATGTAATCCCCCAGGTGTAATACCGCATCCAGGTCATTCCGCTGCGCTATTTTATCAAAAGCAGCAAAATAACCTCCCTCATAATTATTACAGCTGACCACGGCAAAGCGCAACTCGTCGGTCTTGCCGACTGGTGTGGTTTTGGTCCTGCCGGTAACAGACTCTTCTCCCAGTGCACGGAAACGGTAAAAGTAGTAGCGGTCAGGCACCAGGCCATCTACCAGCACTTTGGCGGTGTGGTGGCTGGTAGAGTCCGTAGTGTAGGTGCCACTTCTGATGATACTGGTAAAAAGCGAATCTTCAGCCACTTCCCAGTCTACCTCCACTGATGGCTGGGGCTCAGGGGGCAGCGCTTTGGTCCAGATCACCAGCTGTTCCGGCTGAGGGTCGCCTGAGGCTACCCCATAATAAAACGGGCGGAGCGACTCATCATAGTTAAGGGCATCAAAAGCATAAGGGCTAACCGCTTCAGTGGCAGAATGATCTGCTTCCGGCTGGCAGGCAAATAATATGAACACTAAGCTTAGGGCTGGCAGGTAGTATCTCATGGTTTTATTTTTTGTCAAAACTAACAAAGCCAAAGATATACTGTGTTAATTAAATGTGAAGTTACTGTTGGCAAAGTCAGCGACTATCAGGGCATAAAAAAACCACGTTTTGGAAAAAACGTGGTTTTTGTGCTTATCAGCTATTTTTTATTCGGGCAGCAATACTTCGTCTACTATGTGTACGATACCATTGGTGCCCAGGAAATCACCGGCTACCACTACGGCATCTTCCGAAGTCTCATTGTCATCTATGATCACAATACTGTTTCCTTCAAAATCAATCGCAAAGTTCTGGCCCAGGAGTGTACCCTGATCACCAGCTACCAGCTCAGTACTGAATACCCGATCGCTTACGATATGGTATTGCAGAATATCCATCAGCTGCTCGTCGGACAGTTCGTTAATGGTTGTTACGTCCAGTTCATCAAACAGTGCGGTAAATGCATCATCACTCGGCGCAAAGATCGTATAAGGTCCGCTGCCGGTCAGTACATTTTCTACACCTACCTGCAGAAGCGCTTCTTCCAGTATACTAAGCCCTTCGGACTCGGTAATAATTGCGGATATTTCGTTCTCAGGTGGGAAAAGCACGCGATCAATCACGTGTATTACCCCATTGGTAGCTTCTGCATCAGCCTGCAGGAATCCTGCACGTGCGTTCAGGAAATTATTGTCGTTGAAGGGAGTCACGTAAACTATACCGTTTAACGTTTCAACCTCTTCCTGTCCGGATAATGCGGCAAAGTCAATCTCACTGTCTACCACATGGTACTGCAGAATAGCGGCAAGCTCATCAGCACTGTAGTCGTCCAGGTCAGTGATACCTGCACTCACAAATGCGTTGTCATTTGGAGCAAAAAGGGTAAATGAACCACTTCCCTCCAGCGTACTTTGCAAACCGGCTTTATTGATGGCCGCTTCCAGTATGGTATAATTATTCGCACCGGAAATCTCTTGGTAAATCGTACCAACGGGATCATCATCCACTACATCGTCATCGTCTTCACAACTTACCAGTACTACAGCTGCTGTAAGTACTACCAGGAGAGACAGTAAACGACGTAGATATGTTTGTTCTATAAATTTCATATGAAAAATATTAGTTGATTAAAAAAAATATGTCATTACACTTAATCGACAAGTATCTGAGCGTAAATGTTCGTTTTGACAACTATAGTTTCCAGATTAGGTATTTTTGATCAGGACAAATTCATCTGACAAAAATTTCACTGGTTAAAACTACTTTTTGAAGCGAATGACCAGGAAAATACCACTAAAGGTAAAAGCTGCTCCCATCGCATGGTACAGAAAAAAGGACTCGCCCAGGAAGATGATGGCCATCAGGCTGCCGAATAAGGGTACCAGGTGGGAGAACAGCCCTGCGGTACTGGCTCCGATCTCTCTTACTGCTTCATTGAAAAAGAGGTAGGCGAGCAGAGAAGGGAAAACTGCCAGGTAAACAATGGTCGTAACTACCTGCCAATCCCATTGAACGGAAGCGACCTGCACCTGCTCCCAGAGAAAGAAGGGAAACAACATCAAAGTACCAAGGCAAAAAGTGACCGCCAGAAAACTTAGTGCATGGATCTGAGGGCGATACCTCAGCAGTATGGCATAGGAGGCGTAGCAGCATACTGCTGTGATTACCCACAGGTCGCCACGGTTAAATGTTGCTGTCAGCAGGGTGGACAGATTTCCTTTTGAAACCAGTAGCAATGTGCCGGCCAGTGAAACCAGTATTCCTGTTACCTGGGCTTTCCGGAGCCTTTCTCCGAAAAAAAAGAAAGACATTATGGCTACCACTATCGGAAAAAATGACTGCAGTAGTAGGCTGTTGAGGGCAGTAGTGTACTGCAAACCGACGTAAATCAGGGTATTAAAAATGGTAACGCCAAAAAGTGACAGCGGCAAAAGTATCAATATCTCACGCCTGATCACTGGCCAGTCCTGTAGCACTTTTTTTCTGGCTATCCCTCCTATCAGCAGAAAAGCCAGGCTCCAGCGCCCGAAGGCAAGCGTCACTGGCGGTATCTCGGTAGACATTGCCTTACTAAGCACAAAATTACCTGCCCAGAACAGCGTAGCAAAAATGAGCAGCAGGTAAGGATTTTTCATGCGGCAATTTGGGTTTTGCCAGCCTTTTATCAAAAAAAAAGAACAGTACAAAAATTTGCACTGCTCTCTATCCTATTGTATGCGACTATAGTTAAATCAATATTACATATTTGGGGGCAGAATCACTTTATCAATGACATGCACTACACCATTGCTGGCTTCTACATTGGCCGCCACTACAGTAGCGCCATTGATCATAACACTTTCACCGTCAATGCCAACTTCTACTTCACTACCTTCTACGGTAGCGGCTTTCATTCCGTCCGACAGGTCAGTAGACATTACTTCTCCTGAAACAACATGGTAGGTAAGGATGCTTACCAGTTGGTCTTTGTTTTCTGGCTTGAGGAGGTTTTCAAGTGTTCCGGCAGGCAGTGCCTCAAAAGCAGCGTTGGTAGGAGCGAATACAGTAAAAGGACCGTCACCCTGCAGGGTTTCCACCAATCCGGCGGCTTTCACAGCAGCTACCAGGGTGGACAGATTATCCTGTGAAGCAGCCAGGGCAACAATATCCTGCTCCTGTGCCATGCTTTCCTGTGACTCTTCTGACATAGAAGTTGACTCAGCCTGTGTAGAGGCTGCATCGGTGTTTGAGTCTTCACTGGCACTATCTCCTCCGCCACTGGCACAGGCTGTAAAGGTGAGCATACTCATTGCGGCAATCGTTGATAAAAATAGCTTTCTCATAATTTCTTATTTTAAGTTAAGATTAAGGCACTAACAGGGATAGTCAGAGCATTGTTCTGAAAAAAAGCTATTTTGTTTAATAAATTAAAATAAAAATTTAACAAATATAATTTACAAACCTTATTTACTTCTTTAACGTATAAAATTTGTGTATTTAAATTAAACAACCAACAATTAGCTTTTTAGCTAAAAAAAGGGCCTCCACCAGGGGGCCCTTTTATCTTATCAGCAAATTACGCTAAGCTCTTTATTCTCCCAGAGTCTCCCAGTTGATCTCAGAGTTACGAGGAGATATTTTTTCAAACACTGTACCACCTTCCAGTTCAGTAGGAATATCGCCCAGCCGGTCATAGCGGCGGGTATCTATATACCGATGTCCTCCTTCAGCCCAGAGAGAATAACGGCGCTGAAAAAGTATCTCATCAACCAGCGCGTCAGTAGTGGTCGCACCGCTGTAGTCGTCCAGTCCCCAGGTATTCCGGATAATATTGATGGCATCTACTGCCTCTGTAGCATTGCCCAGTTGTGCGTTGGCTTCGGCATAGATCAATATCAATTCCTCATTACGGATAAATTTGACCGGATCAGTATTGGTTTCCCAGCGGTTATCCTGGTACTCACCGGGGACCAACTCGCCGGTGCTTACATTGATCACAGTAGCATTGGTCACCGGCTGATCTCTTTTGAAAAATTTGTTCAGGCGCAGGTCACCTTCCAGGGCATCTTCCACCATTGAGGGATGCACGATCAGGATGGTATTGGTGATGGCATTCAGCGGGTAAAAGAATGGATTGTTGATATCCGGTGCTTCACCATATACATGCGCCGGACCTGCCATCAGGTCTCCGTCCAGGTCCATAAAAGATGCTTCCAGGGCGGTAAGTGCTCCCTGCCAGTCTTCGTCGTAGAGAGCAGCCCTGGCAGCGATAGCACGGTTAAGTTCCAGCATACTGGCAGGGGTATTAAAATCACCAAAACCGGTGGTCAGGCTGAAGGCAAAGCTTTCGCCAGCCCCTCTGAGGTTATCCGCTCCCTGGTCCAGCAAGGCTCTGATTTCGCTAAGAGCTTCGCCGTAAGGCAGTATTGGCCCTGGATTCAGCGGGTCGTTCACATCAATACGGATACCATTGTCCCACTGCTGCATGAGGGGGAAGAGATACTGATACCCTTTGATGGTACGGGCAAAGCCCTCATAGCCCAGTCGTTCCTGCTGGGTGACAGCTTCGGTATTCTCGGCTGCGTCTATGATCACATTGGCCTGCTTGATTGCCTGGTAAGGAGAAAGATACGTTCCACCCGAAGCGAAGAAGTCAGGATAAGTCTCATCTATCTCTATACCCAGCCACTCTTCCGTAAAGCGAGGGTCAGAACCAAAGTAGGCGTATACTTCCCGGCCAAAAGAGCCGAAAAGTTCCGTCGCGTTTTCAAAAGGCACCCGGTGACGGGCTTCCAGACCGGTGATCAGTGACTGTAGCTCAGCCTTGCTGGCATCATTGAGAACCCCGTCCAGCGAGGGGTTATTCGGGTCTATCACTTCATCAGGATTAAAATAACCACAGCTGCCCAGGAGCAGTGAGAATGACAAACCGTAAGCAAATGTCTTAATATATGTATGCATATTTTTCAGATTCTGTAGTGTTTAAAAATCGACCGCCAGGTGGAAGAAGATTCTTCTGGAACTGGGGAAAGGTGTTACTTCCACACTCGCATTGATAGGATCGGTACCGAAGTTGGATACTTCAGGATCGTAGCTGCTGTAGTTACTCCATAGGAGCAGGTTATTACCCGATACACCCAGTTTTACGCCCTGTACAAATCCCTTGAAGGCATTGTCTATAGCCAATTCAGGGAAGGTATAGTACAGCCCTACTTCGCGTAGCTTCAAATAGCTGGCATCTTCAATAAAACGGGCTGCTCCGGGGCCAAACTGGTCGCCACGGTCTCTGCCGTTAGGTACTCCATCACCATCACGATCGCCGCTCCAGTCAGGGGTAGTACCGCCACCATCAGAGAGGAAGTTGGTCAGGTTGATATTCCGCCCCCCTTCTTTCCAATGGAAAAGGAAGGTAAGGTCAAAATTCTTCAGGAAGTTCACCTGGTTGAAGAACGACATCTGGAAGTCGGGCTGTGCGTCTCCGTAAACTGTCAGTCGGCCGGCCTCGGCATCTACCGGAGTACCTACAACTGTGGTAGGAGAAAAACCTTCAGCAATCAGGTACTTACCCAGGGTACCACCACCAAAGCTACCAGTCAGAAATTCAGGTATATCCAGGCGGGTAATCTCAGAGCGGTTTTGCCAGTACATCACTTTGGAGAACCAGTTAAAATTGGCGGTTCTTATCGGGTTAGTGTTCAGCGCGATTTCAATACCTCGGTTCTGCAGGTCAGCGGCATTGGTCGCAATGGCCGTGATACCAGTAGATTCGGCAGGCTGCAGGTCAAGGATGAGGTTACGCACTTCCTTGTTATAATAGGTAAATTCCAGGCCGAGACGTCCATTCAGCACGCTGGCATCCAAACCAAGTTCCAGTTCGGTAGCAGTTTCCGGCACCAGTTCAGGATCTACGTCACGGGCAGAAACCTGCGCACCAGTTTCTCCACCGATCAGTTGTGGAGTGAGGGAGGCAAACGTACGCCCAAACGAAGGAAGACCACCGGTTTCACCATAAGCGGCCCTCAGTTTCAGCTGATTTACCGCCGAAACCGTCCAGAAATCAAAGTTAGTGATGTTTACCGCTACTGAAGCTTTAGGAAATGGATAGAAAGTTTCCTGGTCGCGGTTCAGGGTAGATTTGTCAAAACGCACACCCAGCGTACCAATGATCTTATCATCCCAGTTGATTTCTTCCTGCGCCACGATACCTACGTCTGTTACTGTCTGTTCTTCCTGGGTAAGCACTGATTGTACCTGTGCCCAGCGCAGGTTGGTCTGACCACCGGAAAGGCCACGGCCGCGGGTCAGCAGCTGGTCAAGTGTCTGGTACAGGCGCACTGTTCCTACCTGGGTATTGAAATTGATATTATCTCCAATGGTAGTATTATAAGTCAGGAACCCCTGGAAGTTGGTGTTGAAGTTATCCTGCTTGCTGTATACCGCATCTCCGGGATTGGCCGAAGCCTGCTGGTGTTGCAGTACTTCCGGGAAATACACCAGGCCATTGCTGCTGACATAGTCAATACCGCCGCGCATGGAGAGTTTCAGGAAGGCATTATCGCTGCTCCAGAGATTGGCGTCCAGGTTGATTGACTGTATGAAGCGGTCTACCATCACATCATTGACCCCCAGGTCACGGATCGCCAGCGGGTTGTCGTTGAAATAAGGATTTATCGGGTAATTGCCCTGTGCATCCGGAAAAATGTCGGCATAAGAGGGCAGGTAAGCGATATTGTAACCGATACTACCGCCGGTATTGTTCTGGTTTCCGGTAAAACCACGCTGGGTGTTAGTCCTGACGTAGTTGGAACCGGATGTAATGGTAATGTTATTGGTAATCTTGTGGTCCAGGTTAGCACGTAAGCTATAGCGGTCAAAGCCGGTGCGCTTGATGATGCCTTCTTCTGAGCGTACTCCACCCGAGACAAAGAAGAGGGTTTTGTCATTACCGCCGGAGATGCTCACCTGGGTGTTGGTTAGCAGGCCGGTTTCGCCATAAAACTCCTGTTCCCAGTCGGTAACCCTGTTTTCGGCTACTGCCTGGTTGTAGGCTTCCAGTTCCCGACCAGCTCTTTCGGTAC
>CAZFFW010000058.1:0-4857 GCA_964518125.1 uncultured Porifericola sp. | reverse complement strand
TTTTCGGCTACTGCCTGGTTGTAGGCTTCCAGTTCCCGACCAGCTCTTTCGGTACCCGCTCCGTAGTAGGTATTGATTTTCTCGGGATTCCATGCGTCCGGACCGAGGAGGTTCAGGGCGGTGGCAAAACCCACATCCTGCTTCACTGAAACCCGGGTTTGTCCGGCCTTACCACGCTTGGTGGTGATGATGATTACCCCGGCATTGGCGCGGGTTCCGTAGATGGCTGCCGCCGAGGGGCCTTTGAGGATTTCAATGCTTTCAATGTCATCAGGGTTAATGTCAGCGATACGGCTGGAGGCATCGTCCTGGGTAGCATTGCTGGAGCCTCCGCCCGCACCACTGACGAGGGTACGACCGGTTTGCTGGGTGGAGTTGTCCACATATACTCCATCAATGATGTAGAGCGGCTGAGAAGAACCAGCACCCAGGGTTGAAATTCCGCGTAGCTGTACGTTGATACCGCCACCGGGGGCACCACCATTGGCGGTCATATTGACGCCGGGAACTTTACCATAAAGCGCATTGTCCAGCGTTTGTGGGGAAGTAGTCTCCACCAGTTCCTCTGCGCTTACGGTAGCCACCGCATTGGCCAGGTTAGAACGTTTAATGGAAGACGCCAATCCGGTAACGACCACTTCTTCAAGGTTGGTCACATCTTCTTCCAGCGTGACATTGATAGTAGACTGTCCGTTCAGCGGGACTTTCTTAGGAAGGTAACCGATAAAGGAAAAGACCAGGGTGGGATTTTCTTTGGTAACCCTCAGCTGGTAATTGCCTTCAATGTCGGTAATGGTACCGGTAGTGGTACCTTCTACGATCACATTCACGCCGGCCAGGCCATCCTGTGTACCGGCATCCGTGACTTTACCACTCACCGTGGTTTGTGCCCAGGCTGAGGTTCCCAGCAACAGGAACAGCATCCAGGCACAGCAAAATTTGTACTTTACTCTCATAACTGACTTTTAGGTAATATAAATAGTGAATGTAAAAATTGTAATAAAATAGGGCTATAACTTGAATATTTTAGCATTAACCCCAATCAAATTACAATGTTTTAATTTCTAAGTTATGCTAAAATACTTTCTTATCCTTATTACCATAAAATATTTGTCAAAAAAAGTTAAAAATTACATTCAGTAAAGACCAGAAGTAAAGCAGTATCAAAAGAGGAAGGATTCTACTAAAAATTGCCAAATGGTCATATTACCAAATAATTGTTTTTCAGATCAGTCATTTGGACAAAAAAAATCCCGGCAGTACCGGGATTTCTTGTTTTTTATAATATAAAATTCTGTGTCAGGGCGAAACCTGTTCGGGTGATACTACACTGAAACTACTTTCCTGGCTACCGGGCAGTCCGGCATCGCTGATACCGTTGATCACCACACGATAATCCGTCATGCGGTCGGCAGTATAGAAACTAACGCTTGCCTTACCTGATGCATCGGTCTGAATAGCAGGATTCCAGTAAAGGGTAGTCCTGTAATCCGGACGCTCAGTCTGACCGTCGGCAGTATAGCGGGGTGAGTAGAATTCACGGTACTGCTGAAAACCGCCAGCTTTGTAAATGATGATGTTATCGCCAGGCTCCACTTCTTCGTAGTTGGATCCCCCTCTTTTGGTAAAAAGCGCAATCACACCACCTCCGCCACGTCCTCCGTATACTGCAGCGGTAGGCCCTTTGATGACTTCTACCCTATCCAGGTCAAACTGGCTGATCGCAGTGAGGGCCGAGGCGTCCACCGGCATACCGTCAATGAGGTAAAGCGGTGAGCCACTACCCCTGATCACTGCCTGATACTCATTCCATCCGCTCCGGTAGATTCTCACACCGGCAATACGCCCCTGCAGAGATTCCAGGACATTACCGGAAGGTGCCATCGGCAGACTTTCTGCGTCTATGACCACATCAGCACGCTGGTGCAGGCGGAAGGGTTCAATAATATTTTCTCTCCGCTCCTGTACGATGATTTCTTTCAGCAGCATCTCCTTCAGCCCGGGCTGGTATGCCTGCTCCACCGCGGCCTGACTGGCACTTCGGTTGATGAAGCCTTCGGTACTGGCCATCATTCCTTCAGCAGACAAAGGAGCAGGTACTTCATTCCAGTCAGCTACAAAATCACGCTGATCCATACGGACTTTTACGTTACGGTTTCCTTTAGCGGTGGTTCCCTGTATCACCACTTCCACACTGTCCTGAAAATCAAAACCTTCAAAGGAAAAATAGCCTTCCGCATCAGTTTCAGCCACCACAAAGGTTTCGTGCTGGTCTTTGACGTAGAGGATCACCTCACCGTTTTCAACAGGCTCTCCATTCTCTTTCACCAGCTGTCCGTCAATGGAAAGGGCTGACTCGCGGCCATAAGCAAAGGCGGGCTGCTTCTCGGTGGTCAGCTTTTCCCAGCCAAACCTTCTCCAGCCGTGGGTCATCATGACGTAGCTCAATGCTTCCTTTTTGGCAGCTGTGATATCCTCAAAATAATAATCAGGCTGCTCTACATAGCCCTTCAGGTCGGAAGTCAGCAGCAGGTGTGCGTAGATGTTTCGCTGATCAGCATCCTCAGGTACCAGGCCGGCATCGGTCACTGCCATAGAAAGGTTGGCAGGAACAGGATTGCCTTCCGCATCAGTCGTGGTAATGGTCAGCTGTGCTTCTTCCCGCTTGAGGTATTCAGGTTCGTCCATGCTGACATTTACCTGCAGCTGTTTTTCGGGATGCATGAACACCAGTCTTTCTGCCAGCATTTTACCATCAGCAGTAGCCAGTCTTATCTGGTTGATACCTGCCGGAAGTTGCTCTTTGCTGACTGTGGTCTGTAGTTGCTCTCTCAGCCCTGGAATTTCCTGGCTATATACCACCTGATCATTACCGACGATGGTCAGCAGGAGAGGCTCGGCAGCCACATTACTGGCATACAGGTCTATCCTGAGCTGATTTTCATCAGCATATTCGTCTGCCGCAAGGGCATAACCACCAGCTTTTACCTCCGGCAGGGCAAAACTTTTCTCGCTGCCGTCGGGCATTTTCACCAGGGCGGTATACTGCTCTCCGGCCTGTGGGCTAAGACGCACAGCACCCATACCGGCATGGAGGCTCTCAAAAGAAGCCAGGCTTTCTCCTGCTGCATTGATAATTTGGCCGCTTACTTTGATACCTAATCCCTCTCTGTTGATGGCTTTGAAAGCCACTTTCGTAGGAACACCAGCTATCATGTCGCCTCCTTCAGGAAAGAACTGCAGGTCGGCCGGCATATTTTCAGTAGCATTAGACTGTGCTAATGCCTCCGATTCAGTACCTGCATTCCACAGGTGAATCGTTTTGCGAAAAAACTGGGTCGTCTCAAAATTCCGCATCCACTGTGTATAGGCTACCAGTTGGTACTCGCCTGCTTCCAGGGAATCCGGTAATACCAATTGACCAGCGACTTTACCATCCTCAGCCTTGAATGTTAACTGACGCAGGGGCTCACCACTCCGGTTGATCAGGTCCACATATACGACCTCATCCAGGTTTACAGCTTCCAGACTGGATGCATTGACCAGATAGGCTTTCATCCAGACGGTTTCCCCGGCTACATAATGGGTTTTATCCAGGTGCACATAGATTTTCTCCGGATTCAGGTTTACCCGGTAGGTCTGCAACTGCTGCTCCAGCTTTTGCAGCAGGTCTCTGATCGGATCGGCTTTCCAGACAAAGGCACTTAGCCCGATAAGCAGAAGCAGTCCAACCAAAGACGGTTTTTTATATTTTTTCATGATTGTTTCTCATTTGGTGCTAAAAGTAGAAGGGATCAGACAGAAAAATCGTTCACCCTCCTTATTATCATAACGTATTCTGAATCAGATTGGTATAAAGGGGGTAGAAGGAAGAAATGCAGGTATTTGACTAACAGTATCCTTTCCTGTTTGTTAAGAAACTAAATAATTTTTAAAGCTATGATGGATGCTCAAAAGACAATTCAACTAACCATGGAAGAGATCAAGACCCTTAGGGAGAGTCTGCTTGAGAAAGTATCCGTGCTGGAGCAATTTGAGGATCAGATCGGCAAAGAAAACCAGTTGGAAACCATCAGGCGAGTGCTGGAAAAACTTGAACAATAAACTTTTTAACCTATGAGTGATACCAAAGAAAAAATAATATCATCCCAAACGATGGCTAACGATCTATTAGCGGAAGTATCTTCTTTGATTAGCCAGAATGACTTTGAAAAAGAAAGTTTAAGTCCTCTTTATGAAAGGCTGAAGGAATTGTCCAATACCCTCAATGAAATTCCAACCAAAGATTTCAAATTGTAAAAAACATGCGGACTGCTTTATCAGCGGCTGAAGTTAAGGATTAACTCCATGACAGCATGACGGCCGGCATTAAGTCCGCTGTCCATATTTTCTTCGCGGATGGAAAAAACAGCGAGTGTACTGTCCAGCGCCATGATGTTTAGCTTGATCTGCTCCTGTCCGGACTGAAGTAACAGTGTCTGTCCTTTTTTGAGTTGCCAGTAGCCCTGCTGTTCCTGCTGTTCTGCAATGATGATGCTGTAGGAGTAATCATCCCGCAGTTCCAGTTTGGTTCCCTCAGGAATACCTTTGTAGCCTTTTTTGAAACGGTCTGCCAGCAGGTAAGGATCAATACTTTGGCTATTTTCAGCTGAAAGATGCACAGCCAGGTCTTCAAAATGCTTTTCTATTCCCTTCCCGTTAATCAACACTTCCTGTTCCGTGAGGTACCAGCTGCCTACTATATGGCTGATAGTATATGGCGCTGGGTCTGAGAAAGTGGCAGGATGTGACCCAAAGAAAGGACTACCCCAATGGAGCGGTAGTGCCAGGATCCACAGAAAGCTTATATAATTCATC
>CAZFFW010000057.1:16322-28831 GCA_964518125.1 uncultured Porifericola sp. | reverse complement strand
AAGACTCTGTATACACACTGATGATGCGGTGGTATTCTAAAGTGCCGTCAAAGTCGGTAGCTTTGAGGCGGTAGAAAACCTGACCTTCAAGCGGGCTGTTATCGATGAAGCTGTAGGCTACTTCAGCAGTTGAGTTACCTTTACCCTTTACTTCACCGATCGCTTTGAACACCCGGTCGGTACCGGCTCTTTCTATGGTAAAGAAGTCAAAATTCTCTTCCCAGGCGGTTGTCCAGTCCAGGTGGACTTTCCCGTGCTCAGATGTGCCACTGAAGTACAGGAGTTCTATGGGTTGAGGATTGATAACTGCAGAAGATAACGCTGCATGATCATTTAACACATAAGTTTCTCCTATCAAAAGGTTTGAATTCCCAGTAATCTGGCCATTGTTATTAAGAGAGATGCCATCTACAGTATAGACGTTTCTTGTGGAATTCTGACCATTTCCATTGCTGCTGGTATTGTTTACCAGTGTGCCACTGTTATCCAGCATAATCTGTCCACCCGATATTACCACACCACTGTTCTCAAGCCTGCCATTTCCGATAATATTAATATCGCCGCTAACCACCAGAACGCCAAAACTGTTAACGTCCACGATTCCGCTCTCTTTTATGGTCAAATTCCCATAGATCGTCAAAGTATCTCCGGTCGTACGCTTGTTATCCAGACTGATATAGATTCTTGTAGTACCTCCCACAATAAAATTTTCATTTGCAGAAAGTTGCCCGTAAACCTGCACACTGGAAACAGCACCCCCAAAAGTACGATCTGTTCCGTTGAGCGTACCCGGAACTGTGCTCCCATAGGTATATGTGTTACGACTCCAGATTGAGTTTTCTGACCAAGGGTAGTTGACTTGATCCGTAGAAACATAATTCAACTGAGCCAAACTTACACCGGAAGTGAAGAGTATTAATAAGCTATTAAAAACAAGTTTCATAGCGACTGTATTTATTTTTGGAGTATTCATATCTCATGTAATAATATGAACAAATTTAGCTAAAAATATGAACAAACAAATAATTTATGTTAAAATAATTATAATTAAATACATATTTGTTACATTTACTTAAGTATTCAGCTGTATGTACTTGTAGGAAAAGTGATATTTAACCGAAAATCAGGCATTGTATAAAATGGAAAGACTTGATAGTTTTTTCTTACTTTTGGTGCGGGACGCAAAAATCAGCTCTAACAGAAGCTTTTTGAAACCTCTAGTTTTCGCTAAACGCTTTATTGTCAGATGAAAAAATTTATAGTAGGTCTGCTTGCCCTCCTGGCTACAGGTACTGTGCTCTACCTGGTCGGCCCCGAGTCATCAGTAGGCGAACTTAACGGAAACCTGCCTCAGCTTACTACCGACCTCGTCCGGCTGGAAGAAGAGATTGTGCGCCGGGAGGCATCTAACCCCCTCATCAAGCCTGATAATGAAGCCCGCATCATCTGGGCAGACAGTAGCAAACAAAAGACTCCTTATAGTATGGTGTACCTGCATGGCTTTGGAGCCAGCCAGGGAGAGGGAGAGCCAGTGCATCGTATGCTGGCTGAGCGTTTTGGATGCAATCTTTACCTTTCCAGGCTGAAAGAGCAGGGGATAGAATCGGACTCAGCCTTCAAAAGCATGACATCTGAAAACCTGCTGGAGTCTGCCAAGGAAGCAGTGGCTGTCGGTGAAGCCATAGGAGACAGTGTGATCATTATCGGTACCTCTACCGGGGGAGCACTGGGGCTATTTATCACTGCCGAAAATCCGGATATCGCCGGCCTGCTGCTCTATTCACCCATCATCTCGCCTGCAAATGAATCCTTGTTTCTGCTGAATGGCCCCTGGGGTAGGAGTATCGGCGAAGCAGTGCTGGGTGAGGTAAATGTGGAAGAAAGAGAAGGTGCTGTAAAGCAATACTGGTCAAATGTTTATTTCCTGGAAGGTTACATGGCACTGGCAGGTCTGGTGGAAAACACCATGCATGAGGAAACTTTCAAGAAAATACAGAGCCCCGTTTTCCTGGCATATTATTACAAGAATGAGGAGGAGCAGGACAAGGTGGTGTCGGTGGAAGCCATGCTCAGGATGTATGATCAATTAGGTTCCCCGTCAGCAAAAAAGCAAAAAATAGCTTTTCCTGAGGCAGGAGATCATGTGATTTCTTCTGTCTATCGTTCAGGAGACTGGCTGGGAGTCTACAGGGCTTCGGCTGAATTTCTGGAGAAAACCATGGAAATTCCTCCGGTAAAGGAAGTTTTAGTAGATTCTGCCCAGTTTCGCGCAGAGAAACTAAGCATTTATGAATAGTTAAATATTATCAAATTGTTAAGTATTCTTTATGCTTTTTAACTTTTTATTAAAGACCTTTACATGTAATTATTTGCCTTTAATAGCGACATTCGCGCAGATTTTCAATCCAACAAAAGAATCCTCTAATGCAAAAAATTTTACAATTTACACTAGCAATTGCCATGTTTTTGATGGCAAGTGCAGAACTGTTTGCACAAGGTGTAACTACTGCCAGTATCAACGGCGTAGTAGAAGATAACTCAGGTGAAGCCATACCCGGCGCCAACGTGGTAGCTACCCACGAACCCTCCGGTACTGTTTATGGTGCCGTTACCAATGTTGAGGGTAGATTTGTGCTGCCCAACATGCGTGTGGGCGGCCCTTACACAGTAAGAATTTCTTTCGTCGGTTTTCAGGAAAAGCTATTTGAAGGTATCAACCTGGCGCTGGGTCAGACCTACACCATCAATACCCAACTCACTGACGGTGTGGAACTGGAAACGGTGGAAATTATCGCTTCGCAGGATGCGATCATGAACTCTGACCGTACCGGTGCAGCTACCAACTTATCTAAAGAAAGAATTAACGCACTGCCTACCATCAACCGTAGTATCAACGACTTTACCCGTCTGACTCCCCAGTCTAACGGTACCTCTTTCGCCGGTACCAGTAGCCGTTTTAACAACTATACCATAGACGGTAACATCTACAATAACAACTTTGGACTGGGTTCAGGGCAGTTTGCTGGTTCTAACCCAATTTCACTGGATGCGATTGAAGAAATACAGGTAAACCTGGCCCCCTTTGACGTACGTCAGGGTGGATTTACCGGTGCCAACGTGAATGCCATTACACGCTCCGGTACCAATGAGTTTTCAGGCTCTGCTTACTATTTCCTGCGCAATGACCAGATGATCGGTACCAAAGCAGGTGACATTACCCTGGATGCCGGTGATTCTAAAAATGAAATTCGCGGTTTCCGCCTCGGTGGTCCTATCCTGAAGAACAAAATCTTCTTCTTTATCAATTACGAAACTGAAACAGAAGATGTACCCAGCTTCAACAAAAGAGCCCTCCGTCCCGGTGAGACTCCCGACGGTCTGACCATTTCCCGTGTACCTGCCGAAAGACTGGATTTTGTACGTCAGCAACTCAATAGTATCTATGGCTACGAAACCGGTCCTTATGAAGGCTATCAGTTTGCCTCTGAGCAGGAGCGTTTCAACGTAAGACTGGACTTCAACCTGCTGAAAAACCATAAATTCTCGGTTCGCTATAATCGCTACACTGCCTTTACGGACGTACCTACCAACGGAAACTCTATCCGTTTTATCCAGACCCGTTACAGAAATACCAGCCGTACCGGTATTGAGGCGATGAACTTCCGTAACACCAACTATACCAATGACCGCACAGTACAGTCTGTTGTGGCCGAACTAAATTCCCGTCTTGGTAATAATATGTCCAATACGCTGAACGTTGGCTACACTTCCATCACTGATCCCAAGCGTGGTATACCCGGCGGACAGGATTTTCCTTTTGTGGAGGTAGTGGAGCCTGACGAAGCTGGTAACCCTCTGTATTATTTCTCAGTAGGTAATGAGCTGTTTACCGTGGGTAACCTGCTGGAGAACCGTGTGCTCAATATCACGGATAACTTCTCTATCTATAAAGGAAACCATACCTATACCATTGGTGGTAACTTTGAATATATGACTTTTGATAATGCTTTCAATCCTGTATTCAACGGCTTCTACCGATTCATCGGCTATGATAACTTTGTCAATGCGGTGATCAACCGTGATGGCACAGCGCCGGATGCTTTTGCCAAGTCATTTGCCATAGATGGTTCTACTACGCCTCCTACCGACCAGACCCGTTTCGGACAGATTGGTCTCTATATCCAGGATGAGTTCCAGGTGACTAATAACCTGAAACTAACCGGAGGTCTGCGTGTAGACCTGCCTTTCTATCCGATCGATATCCCCGGCAACAGCCTGCTGGATGAACTGAACAAGAGTTTCACGGATGCTGAAGGCAATGAGTTCACGCCTGATGTTAGTACCTTCCCTAAGGTGAACCCTCTCTGGTCGCCTCGTCTGGGAGTGAACTGGGACGTAAAAGGTGATAAAACCACCCAGTTTCGCGGTGGAACCGGTATCTTCTCCGGCCGTATTCCTTTCGTATGGTTGTCTAACCAGGTAAACGGTTCAGGTGTGATCCGCGGAGGTCTGGGTTATGAAGGCCAGGAAGTGATTGATGAAGGGATCACTTTCGACCCGGATGTGACTGCCTATAATCCTGAAAACCCTTCCTCAACCCTGTCTAACGAACTGAACCTGACCGACGAGAACTTTAGACTGCCCCAGGTGTGGAGAACCAACCTGGCGGTTGACCAGGTACTGCCTTTTGGAATCGTTGGAACTGTTGAATTTATTTATTCAAGAGATGTTAGCACGCCTATCGCCTATAATCCTGTATTGAGAGAACCTGATGCGACATTGGCTGGTCCTGACCAACGCCCTATCTGGACCTCCAACTACTCTAATGACGAAGATTTCAGAAACGTATTCCTGCTGACCAACGCCCAGGAAAAAGCTGACTACTATTCATTAACTGCCCAGTTGCAGAAGCAGTTTGACAATGGATTCTTTGCCATGGTAGCCTATACCCGCTCCCGGGCCAGAGACCTTGACGCAGCCGGTGGTAGCCAGGCGATTTCCCTGTGGCCCGCTACGGTTACTTCTGACAGAAATAATCCTGATCTGAGCTTTGCCGGTTTTGACCAGCCCAACCGCCTGATCGGTAACCTGTCTTACCAGACTGAAAATACGACCATTTCTCTCTTCTACGATGGTGGTGAGGCCGGTAGGTTCAGCTACGCTTACTCCGGTAACTTCGGTGATGCGTCAAACCGACTGATGTATATCCCTAACAATGGCAGTGAGATTAATTTTGAGGAGTTTACGCTGAATGATGAAGTACTGACTGCCGCAGACCAGGCGCGTATTTTTGACGAGTATATTGACCAGGATGACTACCTAAGCGGCAAAAGAGGTGAGGTAGTAGACAGAAATGGTGCAGTGAGACCCTGGCTGAACCGCTTTGACTTCAGAATCACTGAGGATATTAAGCTGAGCCCTAACGGTAAGAACAAACTGCAACTGTCAATTGACATCCTCAACATAGGTAACCTGATCAATTCTGAATGGGGTATTCCTAAAGTTGCTTTTCAGGAAAACCTGTTGAACTACCGTGGTACCAACGATGCCGGTCAGCCGGTCTACCGCCTGAACACAATTCCGAGTACTACTGATCTGCCTACTGAATCTTATCGTTTCTCCACTTCTCTGGGTAACACCTGGAGAATGCAGGTGGGAGTAAGGTATCTGTTTAACTAAAATCCGGTAAACTATAAAAATGAAAGCGCCTCGCAAGGGGCGCTTTTTTTTTGCCCCTTCAAGAGGATTTGAACAGGGGAGGAGCAAATGATCATGCTTTTGCTACTGATAAGCTATTCGTGAAAGTTAATCTAGTTGACTACGATGCTATTTTTTTAATTGTCAACATCACTTTTAGAAAAACAAGTGCCAGGAAAAAATTAACATTAATTTAACGATTCAGCTCGATTATATTTAAAGAGAAAGAACAAACAAAAGATGGCATATGATTTTTTATACTGATCATCTGAAATCCCCTGAAAAGTTAATTATTATGGATTATAGGCTTATTTTTGAATTGAAACAATAAACTTATTAAGAGGATAAAATGAGTTTTGGTAGTAAAATAAGGATGGTTTATTCTTCTTTGGCCTCTGTGCAGTAATTGACTTTTCTACTTAATATTAAATTAATGTTAAGTAAAAGAAGCTAACTTAATCTATTTATAAAAAACATTACAGGCTTTTTATTATTCACATTATAAAATTCGCGACCGAAATTTATTCTGGATAATAAACATAAGTCATGAAAAAAAATTTACGCTTTACTTTTGTTGTCGCTCTGATTTTTTTTGGCGGCGTTTCTGAGCTGTTTGCTCAGGGAGCTACCAAGGCAGGGCTAAATGGCTCTGTACAGGACGCTACAGGGGAACCCCTACCCGGAGCAACTGTTCTGGCAGTGCACCAGCCAACCGGTACTGAATATGGTACAGTTTCTAACCTGGCCGGTCAGTTTACGCTTTCTAATATGCGGGTTGGCGGACCTTATACCGTTACGATTAGTTTTGTAGGTTACGAGCCTTTTTTACAGGAAGGAATCAATCTTGAGTTAGGAGAGCGCTACCGGCTTGTAGTAGAAATGGCCGAACAGGCGACTCAACTGGAGGGTGTAGAGGTGCTGGCCAATCAGTACGACCTGATTGATGGTAACCGAACCGGACCAGAAACGGTGGTCAGTGAAGAACAGATCAACGCGACGCCTACCGTTTCCAGATCACTGGGAGATTTCACCAGGTTGAACCCCCAGGTAAGCCTGGATGAAGGTACTGATGGCTACTCCATCTCAATCGCAGGTATTAACAACCGCTACAATGCCATTTACATTGATGGAGCTGTTAATAATGATGTATTCGGACTGGCGGGCAGCGGAACCAACGGTGGCCAAACCGGAGTTTCGCCTATTTCGGTAGACGCGATTGAGCAGCTGCAGGTAGCTGTAGCGCCTTTTGATGTGCGCCAGTCAGGCTTCGCCGGCGGTGCCATCAACGTAGTGACGCGAAGCGGCTCCAATGAGTTTGAGGGATCTGCCTACTACCTCTGGAGAAATGAGTCTCTGGCAGGGGTAACACCGGGCGACGAAGAGGATATCAGCGGTGAACGTACCGGGCTAGCCCCCTTTACCGCCCGTACGTATGGCGCCCGCCTCGGTGGCCCAATTGTCAAAAATAAGCTCTTCTTTTTTGTGAATGCCGAGCTGCAACGGGAAGAAACGCCACTGCCCTTCCAGTTTGAGCGCTACGATGGTAACTCCAGCCTGGAGGATATCAACGGGCTTTCCAATCTGCTGATAGATCGCTTTAACTACGATCCGGGTACTTTTCTGAGTAACCGGCAGTTTCTGAATTCTGACAAATTCCTCGGCCGCCTGGATTATAACATTAGTCGTAACCATAAACTGTCATTGCGCCACTCCTATGTGGAGGCAGAAAACCTGGAAGGTGTGCAGTCTGACCCTCGTGCGATTAATTTCCTGAACAATTCTGAATACTTCCTTTCTACCACCAATTCTACCACCCTGGAGCTGAGCAGTAACTTTGGCCCTAACACCGCCAACAAGCTGATCATCGGCTACACCAGGGTAAGGGATGACCGCGATCCTTTTGGGGCTAACTTCCCTAAAGTAGATATTGACGATGGCGATGGCTTCATCAGCTTTGGTAGCGAAGAGTTCTCAACCGCCAACCAGCTTGACCAGGATATTCTGACCATCACCAACAACTTTGAGTGGTACAAAGGACGACATACTTTTACTTTTGGTACCCACAATGAGTTTTACAGTGTCTATAACCTCTTTATCCGTCAGAATTATGGTGTATACGAGTACGACAGTTTGCAGCAGTACCTGAACGATGTCAATGGGGTGGGGGATTTTGGTGCCACTGAATATAACCGCAGCTACTCCCTGGTAGATGACATTACTGGCGATGGGTCAGCGGCCGGAGCAGCGTTTGGCAGCATGCAATTGGGACTCTATGTACAGGACGAGTTCCAGGTCACCGAGAACTTCAAACTGACAGGTGGCCTGAGGATAGACGTGCCAGTCTTCGGTGATGGTACGCCCGGAAATCCTACTTTTAACAATGAGGTAGTGCCTGAAATTGAGGCCGTTTATGGAGAAGGGGCGCTCAGAGGTGCACGTACCGGTGATTTTGTGAATGCACAGCTATTGTTCGCTCCACGCCTGGGCTTTAACTGGGATATGTTCGGAGATGGCAGGTCACAGTTACGCGGTGGAATTGGTATTTTCAATAGCCGTATTCCGCTTGTATGGCCGGGAGGTGCTTACAATAATAACGGCTCCACTGTCGGTGGTGACCGTGTTTTCCGTTTTGACCGCTCAGGAAACCTGGTCAATGTGATCAGGTTTAACGCTGACTGGCAGAACCAGCCACGTCAGGTGCCGGTAGGCAGCAACCTGCAGTCCGGTCAGATTGACTTGTTTGCTTCGGACTTCAGGTTTCCGCAGGTAGGAAAAATCAACCTGGGATACGATCAGCAACTTCCTTTCGGACTGATCGGTACTTTGGAGTTCCTCTACACCGATTTCCTCAACAACATTTATTATCAGAACCTGAATATCCGTCCTTCTACCGAAAATCTGGAATTACCTGAAGGCGCGAACGAAGGGGATGACCGGCCAATATTTAACCGTCGTAATCCGATAGAAGATGATTATACCGGGATTTACCTGGCATCCAATACTGACCTGGGCTATACCTATCTGTTTACTGCCCAGCTGCAGCGTCCGTTCCGCAATGGATTTCTGGCCAGCCTGGCATATACCTACAATGATGCCTATACAGTCTATGACGGTACTTCCTCGCAGAACTCGTCTCAGTGGAGAGGCCTTAATACGGTGGAAGGGCGAAATGAGTTTAACGAACTGAACCGTTCTGACTTTGCTGCCGGTTCCCGTATCATCGGGCAGTTGTCGTACCGCAAAGAGTATGGAAATTTCGGTGCCACTCAGCTTGCTCTGCTGTATGAAGGCTATTCAGGACGTCCGTTTACCTATATTGTAGGAGAGCAAAACGGTAACTTCACGAATGAAGATTCTCGTGAAAGATCCTTGCTTTATGTGCCAGCCAACTCCAGCCAGATCGTGTTTGGTGAGGCCGCAGTAGACGAAGATGGAGACGTTATTTTTGGTGTAGCCAATCCTTATGAGGATGCCCGTCAACAGGAAATGTATGCCGAATTTGAAGCGTATATAGAAAGTGATGATTATCTGAGCGAAAGAAGAGGACAATATACTGAGCGTAACGCCAGCCGCGCACCCTGGAATAACCTCTTTGATGTACGCATTCTGCAGGATTTCTACGTGGAGCTTCCCAACGGAAAACGCAATACCCTGCAGCTATCTCTGGATATCTTCAATGTTGCCAACCTGCTGAACAATGAGTGGGGACAACTCAAATTTGTGAGCAATCAGTTTGAACTGGTGCAGTTCCAGGGATTTGAGGAGGGGACTAATATTCCGGTTTATTCCTTCAATGGCGTAGACAATAATGATCCTTCCAACGGTAATTTTGACGATCGGGGCTTCCGCAGTTCACGCTGGCAGATGCAGTTAGGTCTGCGGTATATTTTTGGTGATTAATCTTAAAGATTGCTTAATATTGAAAGAGGCTCATTTCGGGTCTCTTTTTTTATTTTTATGCCATGATGCCCAGGGCCAGGTCAGAATAGACTGCATCCTGCATTTAGGCGGATTTCAGAATCCACTGGCCTTATTACGAAAACTATCACCTATAACCTGAACAAACCTATGAGAAAGCTGATTTTTTTACTCCTGTGCTGTACTGCCCCTGGCTACAGCCATGCCCAGCAGCGTGCTGCCCAGCAAAGTGTTGCCCAGCAAACAGCTACGGGCATCGTGTACGAAGATGCCAATAGCAATGGTAAAAAAGAACGTCGTGAGGCCGGCATCCCCGGTGTTGCTGTTTCCAACGGCAAAGAAGTCGTCATAACCGACGAGGAGGGGCGCTACCAACTGCCGGTAGACAATGATGAGATCATTTTTGTGATCAAGCCCGCTGGTTACAAGATTCCGGTGAACGAGCTGAACCTGCCGCAGTTTTATTACATCCACAAGCCCGAAGGCTCACCCGAGCTGGATTTTGCCGGTGTAGCGCCTACCGGCGATCTGCCCAAATCGGTAGATTTTGCCCTCTTACCTGCTGAAGAAGAAGCCAATTTTACCGGCCTGTTCTTCGGTGATCCGCAACCATATGACCTGCAGGAAGTTAGCTACTTCGACAAAGGTATCGTAGAGGAAGTGGTCGGTATACAGGATATTCCCTTTGGCCTGAGCCTGGGTGACCTGGTGGGTGATGACCTTGACCTGTTCGGCCCCTATAACCAGGCCATCAGCCGTATCGGGATTCCCTGGTGGAACGTCTACGGTAACCACGATATGAACTTTGATGTGGAAGCGGATACCCTTGCCGACGAAACCTTTGAGGCGACCTACGGACCGGCCAACTATGCCTTCAACTATGGCAAAGTACACTTCATCGTACTGGATAATGTGATGTATCCTGACCCCCGCGACGGGCAAGGCTACTGGGGCGGCTTCCGTGAGGATATGTTTACCTTTCTGGAAAATGATCTGAAGCAGGTGCCTAAAGACCATCTGATTGTCATCTCTTTCCATATTCCCATCATAGAACCAGAAGGTAACGACACTTTCATTGACGAGGACCGTGACCGCTTGTTTAGCCTGCTGAAGGATTTTCCGCATACATTGTCACTTTCAGCCCACACCCACATGCAGCAGCACCACTTTTTTACGCAGGAAGAGGGCTGGCAGGGAAGCGGAAGTCATCATCATTATAACGTTGGAACTACTTCCGGCGACTGGTATTCCGGCAAGCTGGATGAAAACGGCATACCATATTCCACCATGCGCGACGGTACGCCCAAAGGCTATGCTTTCATTACCTTCAAAGGCAATGAATATACAATTGACTACAAAGTAGCCGGGAGGGAGGAGGATTATCGCATGAGTATCTTTGCACCCAAAGTGGTACCGCACAATGAAAGAACCTCCGCGGGTATTTATGTGAACTTCTTCCAGGGAACGGAAAAAGCCAAACTGCGCTACCGTGTAGACAGTGGGACATGGAGCGACATGAGCTATACGGTAGCCCCGGACCCTTCATTTACGAGGCTCCTGCATGAGTGGGATGATACGGAGGAACTGATGCCGGGTAGTAGGCCGTCTAATGCGCAGTTTTCGCGCCATCTGTGGCGTTCCCGCATCCCTACCGACCTGCCGGTGGGTGAGCATACCATTGAGGTAGAAGCTACTGATATGTTTGGCCGCACCTTTACCGAAACTGCCACCTACCGCATCGCTGAGCCCAAGACAATGGATACAGCAGCAGCCGGTGAGGAGTAAAATGAATCCCTGGACATAGCGCAAACTGACTTTTCTCAGAGAAAGAACTGTCAGCACCAAACCAAAGCCTTTTAACAGCAAAAACCTTCCGCGTAAGCAACATTAAATACTGCTACACGGAAGGTTTTATACTTTCTACAAGCCTCAAGGCTTTATGTAGAATCTTAAAGTGATCAAATTACTGGTCACGCCGTCTTTCTCTTTCGTATCTGGCTTGCTCTGCTTCAGTAGGTGCCTGATAGTCATCAGAGTTCCGCCTTTTCTCATCCCTGCTAGGATTCGGGCGATTTGTCCTGTTTTGCAACTCCTCCCTTTCACTGCTGCTGCGGACGTTTCTTCTTTCTTCTTCATCACTGTAGTGGATACTTTCACGTTCTGCCGCAGCATTCTGTACCTGGTTACGGTGTGTTTCGTTATGGTCTTCTACATCTGAAAGGTTTCCTGTATCCTTTTTGTTGGTTGACAATCTTGCAGAAGGTGCATGTTCTGAGTTTTCGCCTCTATCAGAATCACTGTATGGTGATTCATGCACTTCCTCGTCACGCAGGCGAAGATCCTGGTTCACTTGCTTCCCTACAATATGGCTTCGTACGCCTGTTCGTTGGCTGTTTTCTCCCTGCCTAGCTGCAGGAGCGGTTCCACTACCGAATTCTCCGTCTGTTGAGTTACTGCTGCGGCTTGTCTCAGAGCGATAATGACGGGCATGGTCTCGTACATCTACTGAGCCGTGTTCATCCAAAATGGCCGATGCTTTTTTAGACATATCATTCTCGTGGGTATGCACCGTTACGATCGTACCCCTGCGTCCTACTTCGGTATGCTCTCTGGCTGTATCTCCACTACCAAAAAGGCTATCAAAAAACTGATTGATACTGTCGTCAGACTCAGAATGATGATGTTCTGACCTGTGTCCGGTATCGACTTCGGTATGATGTGTACGATCGGGTTTCATTCCGGAATTATCGCTTGCTTTTCTGCTGTGATCATCGCCGGTTTTACCGGATGAAATGTCTATAGCATCACGTTGAAATCCGTCTCGTAGAAGATTGTCAACTGCTTTTATGGCTTTCGTTCTTTGCTCAAATACTCCTATCACTGTCTCTGCCATG
>CAZFFW010000057.1:0-16222 GCA_964518125.1 uncultured Porifericola sp. | reverse complement strand
TGTAAATGGCCCGGCGTTTCTGCCTCTTAGCGGTGAATTTCAGTGCCACTGTAACTGTTGGTCCATTCCTCCTGGATAGAAGTAGCCTCATCGTGGCTGCGAGGTGTAACCCCCAGTACGATGTCTCCTTTTTTTAGATGCTTTTCATACAGTACTGCCTTTTCCTTAGACATACCTGCACCTACCAATGCACCAATCAGTCCACCGGTAAGGCCTCCTGCTCCAGCACCTGCCAGCGCACCTGCCAGCGGACCGGCGAGCACTAGACCGAGTCCCGGAAGGGCTACGGAAATACCCGCTGCAGCCAAAGCACCTACGATAGCGCCAGCCGTACCACCGATCGCTGATCCGGTACCGGCACCTTCCATAGATTTGTTACCCATTTTGGTGGTTTCTTTGTTTTTGTCGTGGTATTCATCTTTAAAATGCCGGTCACGTGTCTCATCAGACATTAATACGGTGATATCATCAGCTTTGTAGCCTCTTTCAAGTAAAGCGTTAAATGCTTCTTCGGCATCATGGCGAGAGGAAAAAACGCCAGTGACTAATCCAGTTTTTTCTTTGTTCAGACTCATAAAAAATTAAATTTAAATGGTAAAAAAATATTCAGTCTTTGCTGAAGGACTTAGAAAATTAGTTTCTGTTTACCTTCTTTTACACAAAAATTAATAAAATACTATTATAAAATTGGTAATTACTTTATTATAAAAAATATAGTATAATTAACTTATATACTATCTATTAAAGTATAAGTATTGAATATTGTTATAAATAAATCCATATGATAGTAAATATTAATTTTTGTTAAACTATAAAGTTTGTTTGTTTATTCTAACCATTCTTCAAGAGGGAAGCTTTTAAAAAAAGAGATAACGTTTATAACTATTCTCCTTTACCCATCCTTGCGCTAATCAGCCTCAAGATCAAGTATGCAGCCAAAACCCTCAGAGCCTTCCTTGATAGATTCTTCTTCCTGCTTTCCGCTGATTCCTCTTACTTTGTGTCTTGTATAGAAGCAGCAGATTGACCGTGCAGGCGACTTCAGATAATCTTTTCTTCTTGCGCAGTTTTAAGCTAAATATCCTTTGCTTTTCTGCCTGATCAGCCTGATTTTTGGGCCTCATATAATGACTATTTCTCTCCTCAATCCCATGAAAAGAATTTCTTTGCCAAACCTGCTATATGTCCTGCTCATAGGAAGTACGCTGGCTGCCTGCAGCAGTTCAGCGGATAACTACCGAGAAAATCTGATGAGCGAAGCAGCCGCTCCGGTTGACCCTTCAACAACGCTGACCAGCATCGCTTTTGGCTCCTGCAACCGGCAGGATGAGCCGCAGCCTATGTGGAAGCCCATCATGTCTAATGAGCCCGGCCTTTGGATCTGGCTGGGTGACAACATTTATGGAGATACCGACGATATGCAGGCCATGAAAGCCATGTATGCTGAGCAGAAAGCCCTGCCCGATTACGAAATCTTTTTTCAGACTGTACCTGTTATCGGTACCTGGGATGACCATGACTACGGCGTCAACGACGGCGGAAAGGAATTCACTGGCAAGGCAGCCAGCCGCGACCTGATGCTGGATTTCCTGGATGTTCCGGCTGATCGTGAAATACGCCGGCGGGAAGGGGCTTACGATGCCTATACTTTTGGACCGGAAGGTCAGCAGGTAAAAGTGATGCTGCTGGATACCCGATACTTTCGCGACGAACTGCTGGAACCTACCCAGGACGGACATCGCTACGGGCAAAACCAGGATGGCGATATGCTGGGTGAAGCTCAGTGGGCCTGGCTGGAAAATGAGCTGCGGAATAGCGAATCTGAGATCAACATCATTGCCAGCAGCATTCAGGTGATACCCGAAGACCACGGGTTTGAAAAATGGGCCAATTTTCCTGCCTCACGGGAGCGCTTACTGCGACTGATCGCTGAGTCCGGAGCACAGGGAGTGGTAATGCTGAGCGGCGACCGCCACATTGGCGAGATTTCCCGGCTCAATATTGCCGGTGTGCCTTACCCGGTCTATGACATTACCTCCAGCGGGCTGACCCATTCCTACGAAGCGGCTTCCGGTGAAGAAAACCGCCACCGTGAAGGCGAACTGGTAAGCCAGAAGAACTTCGGCCTGATAGAAATCAACTGGGATGATCCCATTAGCGTAAACTACAGCATACGTGGCACCGAAAACCAGGTATACCAGCAGACGGAAGTGGTATATCCCTAGCCGTTTCAGTACCTGCACAACTGTAAAATTCAGCCGATGCCTTTTTTACGCAGAAAATTATGTAGCTTTTTGGCCTGTTCATAATGGCCATTTTTTAAAATCCAGCGCATCATCCGTTGGCGAATCTGTATGATGTTATATTTAATGCCAGTATAATGTGAATACCTTTTCCTGGAGAGCCTGATATTCTTAAGGGTGATAGGCAAATTCCAGAATTTTTCTATTAAATTAATCACCTTTTTCGGGTCTGATATGAGTTGATGGTATTCAATAAGTAGCGTATTTCCATCCTGATGGTTTTTCCACTGGCTGTAAAAAAACTTTACTTCTTGTAATAATCTATTTTTTTCAGCTTTTTCTAACCATTCGCCTTCCGTTTCCGAGCCGTTAAAGTTTAGCTTTTTACCATGAATACCTTTTTGAATGCCCCTACGGTAGGCAAGAACAACATCATATGGATTCCTGAGCAATACTACTTTTTTGATGTCTTTCAGCAAATTAAGATTGTTTTCGCTAGGCACAATATGCTGCTTATAAAGCCGGTCCTGCTGAAGCAAAATAGAAAGATCCTCAGTTTTAAGCTCTAGCGTATCCTGATGAATCCCACTCAGACATAAAAAACTATCAGAATTTTCGTGATCAGGTAATTCAAGTTGCCGAGTAGGTAGTGCGTGTAACTTGCCGAAAGTATCCAGCAAAGAAGTACTTGCACTTTTAGGTATAGATATAATGAGCATACAAAAAAATTAAAAAAATAGCCGAAGAAATTATTAAATAATAACACAGAAATTTAAATTAATATAGTCATTTAACTAAAAAATTAAGTGTTTAATTTTAAATAACTGATAATTTTTATTTAGTTTTTTATGACAAATTTTTCTTTGTAAAAAGTCTGTAATTTTCCAGTTAGGTATTTAATATTTCTATCGTCGGTTCAGGAATCTGATTTCTTTCCTAAATTGCAGAATTCACTGCTGACGAAATGATACCTATGTCCAGTTTCCTGGAAGATATTGCCGATAAGCTTATTGAAGAACATGCCGGGCAGATAGCACAACTCACCGTGGTCTTTCCAAACCGAAGGGCGGGGCTTTTTTTTAGTGATGTGCTGACCAAAAAAATGAAGCATGCTGGGTGGAGTCCGCAGATCCTGACTTTTGAGGAACTGGCTATCCGCCTGTCAGGAATGGTGCTGGCCGATAAGCTTACACTGATCTACCGGCTGTATGAGGTATTCCGTAAGCACACGGATACACCTGAAAGCTTTGACCGTTTCTACTTTTGGGGAGATATACTCCTGCATGATTTCAGCGAACTGGATATGGCGCTGGTGAAGCCAAAGGACCTGTTTACCAATATCAGTGATCTGAAGGCGCTGGAGGCAGATTTTGGTTATCTTACGGAAGAGCAGAAACAAACAATTGCCCGCTTCTGGCAAAGCTTTCAGCATACTGCAGCCGATGGAAAATCAGGCTCAGCGCAGCAGCAGTTTCTGCATCTCTGGCATAGGTTTTTGCCGGTCTACGAGCAATTCCGACAGGGATTGAGGGACGAGGGGCTGGCCTATGAAGGACTGATGTACCGCCAACTGGCTGAGAATTTACCTGATGTGAAGCGCCTCTTTCCGGGAAAGCTGGTGCTGGCAGGAATGAATGCCCTGAAAAAAGCAGAGGAGCAAATCGTAATCAGCCTGGCGAAAGACTATCAGGCGCAGCTTTTCTGGGATGCTGACCGCTATTTTGTGGGCCAGCCGGTACAGGAGGCAGGTATGTTTTTTCGGCAGTATCGGAAAAATCCCGTTTTGGCACCGAGCTTTCCCGAAACTTTGCCCGATCACTTTCACCAGGGGCAGCAGCGGGAAATCCATATTAAAGGAGTGACCCTGGAAGTAGGGCAGGCCAAACAGATGGGCCTGATACTGGAGGAACTGGCCGCTCTTGAAGGTTTTGATCCTGAAAAAGTAGCTATCGTCCTACCTGAAGAGCACTTACTTTTCCCTGTACTGCACTCCCTCCCGGAAACCATTCGCAGGGTCAACGTCACCATGGGATACCCGCTGAGGAATACCTCTCTCTACAGCTTTGTGGAGCATCTGCTGAATCTGCAACTGGAAAAAAAGCCGGTAGGAAAAAGTTATTACTATCATCATACCAGCCTGCTGGCTCTGCTGCGGCATCCCTATATAAGAAACTTTGGCGGCGCAGAGGCACAGCAAAATATCGCCCACATTGAGCAGAAGAATGCCGTCTACATCTCACCTGACGAACTGGTGGGAGATGCGGCTTTTTACCAGACACTGTTGCTGGGCGTAGAGGCTGTCCCCCAACTCTTTGACTACCTCAACGGCATTAGCGGTCTGATCCACCGGATGGTGGATGATGGAACTGATGAAGATGAAGGAGAAGATGGCGGCCTCAGTATTCCGCTTCTGGAGCGGGAACTCCTCTATCATTTTTACCTGCAGGTCAACCGGCTACGCTCCCTGACGGCCGAGCGGCAGTTTGATTTTCGTTTGCCGGCCTTTATCCGCCTGCTGCGGCAGATATTTCAGGGGCTGAGGGTGCCTTTTACCGGTGAGCCTCTGCGCGGCCTGCAGATCATGGGGTTGCTGGAAAGCCGTAATCTTGACTTTGATTACGTATTTGTGCTTTCTGCAAATGAGGGTGTCCTGCCAGCTGGTGATACACAAAGCTCTTTTATCCCCCAGAATCTTAAAAAAGGTTTCGGCCTTTTTACCAGTGACCAGCAGGATGCTTTCTACGCCCACGCATTTTTTCGCCTGCTGCATCGTGCCCGAAAAGTATACCTTTTTCATAATACGGAGGATATGCAGTACCTGAGCGGAGAAATGAGCCGCTATCTTTACCAGATCCTCTATGAATCTCATGAAAACAGCCATGGAGCATTATGCTTTCCGGATGCCGGAGCAGACTACCGGGTGCATCGTGCTGTGGCCAGTCTGCAGGTATCGGCCAGTCCTTCTCAGGCAGTCACGATCAAAAAAAGTGATGATGTATGGCGAAAGCTGCTGGCATTTTCTACTGCAGGTTCAGCCAATGGAAAGCAGCGCCTCACTCCCTCAGCACTGAACACCTACTTGGACTGCCGCCTGAAATTTTACTACCAATATGTGGTACGCCTGCATGAAGCTGAGGTTGTAGAAGAAGAAGTGGATGCCATGGTGTTTGGCAATATCCTGCACAAGACCATGGAGGTACTCTATAAAAGATTTGTGCGGGAGAAGGGACAGCCGATACAGGCAAGTGATTGCATACAGATGAAAAGTAACTGGCTGGATGAGGCTATTGTGGAAGGTTTTCGCGAACACTTCAACCAACAGGATGAAAGCGACCTCTTTTCGGGTAGGAACGTGATCGCCCGGGAAATTGTGCGTAAAATGGCCAAACGAATCCTGGACCATGACAGCCATTATGCTCCTTTTGAGATTTTGAGCCTGGAAGCGAGGGGCAGCGAAGGTTTTTTTATGGAACTCCCGGTAAAGGCTGGAGATCAGACACTGAACATTGCGCTGAAGGGAATCATTGACAGGGTTGATCGTAAAGAAGATACTATACGGGTACTGGACTATAAGACCGGGCGAGACGAAAGAAAATTGCCGGACATCCCGTCTCTGTTTGACCGGGAACATCCCGCAAGAAACAAAGCCGCCATGCAGGCGCTTTTTTATGGGCTGCTCTATCAGGAAAGGTTCGGACAGGCCCCTGAAAAGATTGTGCCCGGGCTTATCAATGCTACCGAGCTTTTCAAAGATGACTTTGATCCTCGGCTGTACCTGCCCGAAGGAGTAATTAACGATTTTGTAGATTACCGTGAAAGCTTTGTTCAGGAGCTACGAAAATTGATGCAGGAAATATTCAACCGTAATGTGCCCTTCGACCAGACAACAGATGAAAAAAAATGTAGCTTTTGTCCCTACGCAAATATTTGTTACTGAATTACGTGTTATTTCCTATGCAAATTTATTAATTTAAAATGCTCACTAATAGGTTCTGCAGAATACTGTTATGAAAGGAAAGAATTGTACTAATTTAACAAACCTGCCAGTTTTGACCTTGCGATGTCTTCAGACGGTAGGGCTGGGCTTCATCGCAGGTTTTTGCCTGCTCTGTATAAGCCCGGCAGTACATAGCCTGCAGGCCCAGGCACTATTTGTGGGTGAAGGGCAGGTGCTAAGCCTGGGAGAGAATAGCCTGATCAGTATGCGTGGAAACCTGGAAAACCAGGGTGAATTAATCAATGATGGGGAAATTAGCCTGCAGGGAAACTGGACAAACCAGGGAACATACGAGGCCGGTAGTGGACTTGTTCGTCTGGCTGGCAGTACGGATCAGCTGTTAGACCATGGTGGGCAGGCAATGTATAGCCTGACAGTGGAAAGCGGCGGAAGTATTTTGCTGCAGTCTGACCTGGAGGTACTCCACGATCTTGAGCTTTTGGCAGGTGTCATCAGGGCAGGAACTGACGATAACATACTCCGGTTTAGCCGTAATGCTGAGATTTTTGGAGGTAGTCCTCAGTCTTATGTTGACGGTACGCTGGTCCACGAGGGGACAGGGTACAAATTCTTTCCGCTGGGCACAGCAAATACTTACTTGCCGCTGGAACTACTGGATATCAGAGGTGTCAATTCAGTAATAGGCGCGAGGGTCATAGAGCCACATCCTGAGCCAAATAGCCTGATTAACCTGGAAACAGTATCCCGGCAGCGCTACTGGCTGATCAATCGCCTGGATGGCACCTACGAAGGCTCACTTATCAGGCTGCAGGTGCGGAATGAGCCAGGGTTTTCGGACCTGACCGGACTGGTGGTAGCTGCCTCGCCTGAGCTCAATGGCACTTACATCAGCCTGGGACAGTCAGCGATTGAGGGTACTGTCAACGAGGGCAGCATTACCAGTGAGGAGCCTACCTCGCTGCCCATCATCACACTGGGGCAGAGCGATCAGTTTTCGGTAGAAGGAGAGGTATTGGTACCCAATGCTTTTGCGCCTACCTCTTCCATAGAGGAAGACAGAAGTCTGAATATTTATGCCGTGAACCTGTTAGAAGACCAGTTCGTATTCCGGATTTTCAACCGCTGGGGACAGATCGTATACGAAACCCAGTCACTGGATGAGGCCCTGACCAATGGCTGGAACGGTATCAACCAGGAGACCAACGAACCGGCTCAGTTTGGCGTCTACAGCTATTACCTCAGTGGCAGGTTCAGCAATAATGCAGCGGTGGTCAAGAAAGGTACGCTTACCCTCTTCCGATAGCAATGCCGGCAGGAAATAGCACCATAGCGATCCGAAATATAATCTCATGGGTGACTTGCCTGTTAGTCTGCACACCACTGTTTTCAATTTATGGGCAGGAAATTCGCTTCTCACAGTATCAGACAGTACCGCTTCTTACCAACCCTGCTTTTGCCGGTACACAGTCTGACTACAGCCTGCACCTCAATTACCGGCTGCAGAATATCGGCTTGCTGGCTTATCGTACCGGCTATTCTTCTTTTACGGTGCCCTTTTACGATGAATCTCAGGATCCCCGGCATATTGGTGGTATCTCTGTAGGCGCCATCAGCGATATGGCAGGTGAAACCGGTGAAATCCGTAGCAGTGGGGCTAGCCTCTCCGGTGCGTACAGCCTATTATTTGATCGCTACGGCGTCCAGTCCCTGACCTTTGGCATACAGGGAGAGTATATGCTTACCCGTATTGATTTTGGCTCCCTTTACTGGCCTTCGCAGATTACCTATTACGGATTTGACCTGGGCAGGCAGCCTACCGAGATCGTGGAAGGTAGAAATTCACTGTTGCGGTTCAATGCCGGTATGATATGGTCCTATAATCCGGCCAACAACCAGCTCAAGACCGAAAATGCAACTAAATTATTTGCCGGGTTTGCTGTATCCAATCTGAACAGGCCCGAGCAATCGTATCTGCAGAATGGATCTTACCGCTTACCGATGCTGTACAAAATACACGGTGGTGCTGAGTTCCATCTCGGCCGCCGGTTGAGCCTTGCCCCGGACTTTATGGTGATGATGCAGCATGGTATTTATCAGTTTACGGTAGGTAGTTTGCTAAACATTGCCAAAGACATACGCACACCCAGTAACCCGCTGGTAACCAAGCTCAACCTGTTTACAGGCGTGTGGTACCGTTCTTCTGATGCACTCATACTGCTGGTAGGTGCCTCTAACCGCCGGTTCAGTACGGCTTTTAGTTATGATTTGAACGCGATGCCAGCCAAGGCGGGTGTTCATGCCCAGGGAGCAGTTGAACTTTCTCTGGCTTTTCGTTTTTTGAAGGAGAAAAAACCTCGTAAAATTTCCACACCTCTTTTCTGAAATAAGCATTATGGAGTGTCAGCAGGCAAATAAGACATCTGGTAGAAGGTGCTTCACGAAAGGAAGCCTGCTGTTGTTGCTTTACTGCCTGTTGGTAAATGCATCTTTCGGACAGGCTACCTATCGGGCTGATGATTATTTTGAGGCAGAACAGTATTACCAGGCTTCGCTGCTGTATGAAGAAATTCTGGAGAATGATTCTACCAACTACCAGGCGGCTTTTCGGGTCGCCCATGCTTACCGAAAGCTATTTAACTACCGGCAGGCTGCCAGGTGGTATGCTTATGTGGCCAGAAATGCCACCGCTAATTTCCCTTTGTCGGTGTATCACTATGCCAGTATGCTCAAAAGCCTGCAGCGCTACGAGGATGCCATACAATGGTACGATCGGTTCCTTGATCTGAAAATAAATGCTTCAAGTGCCTCTTATCTGGAACTGGCACGCCAGGAAAAGCAAGGATGTCTGCAGGCATTGATCGCGAATGATGCAGCTCAGGAGATACTGCCCATCAGGCGGCTACCCGAACCGGTGAATACCGAGTTTCACGAGTTTGCCCCGGTCATTTATCAGAATGATTCTGTGCTAGCCTTCACCTCCTCTCGACTGAGTAGTGATCAGCTGATCAGTAATCGCTCCGGTGAAAGCTTTCCTGACCAGTGGCTCATGCAGTCACGGGGCGATAGCTGGGAGAATATCAGTAAAAGCCAAAAATTTGACCAACTCAATAGTGAAGGTGCAGACGCCAGCGGGTCATTTACGGCTGACGGCAAAAGTTATTATTTCACCCACTGCAGTGAAAACGGAGGTAACTGCCGGATATACGTATCACTACTAAAAAATAATAAATGGCAAAAGCCAAAAGCCTTGCCTGCAGAGATTAACGAGCCGAAAAGCAACAGCAAGCATCCCCATATATCCGCCGGAGGTGATACACTGTTCTTTGTATCAGATAGAAAGGGGGGCTACGGGAAACATGATATCTGGATGAGCGTAATGAGTTCACAAGGCTGGCAGCAGGCGGTAAACCTGGGAGGAACGATCAATACCTCCATGGAAGAAATTTCCCCTTTCTATGTCGGCAGTGAAGGACTGCTGATTTTTGCTTCCGATGGGCATCCGGGAATGGGTGGTATGGACCTCTACCTTTCAGCGCTGGAGGACTCACAGCGACAAATACCAACCGGCCTGGTGGCCCCTTTTAACTCCAGCGCGGATGATTGTTATTTCGTTTTTGGTGATAAAAGCGGTTATTTCTGTTCTAACCGGGAAGGTAATTTTGATATTTACAGCTTTGGTAAGCAGCCGGGGCAGTCGCTGCGTATGCTGACGCAGGGGATACAGGCACAGCCCGTTAGTCAGCAGCCCCAGATGTACGGAACAGCCTTCCAGGATATTATCGTGGACTATACCAGTATCGTGGAAAGAAGGTGTGATTATCTGACAGTGATGCGATCGTCCCAGCAGGATTTTCTGAGTAATGGTTCATCTCGTTTTGTGCTGAGCGCTGATGTAAACGATATCTTGTTAGAGCAGCTACGTGACGAGCAGGCGCTCATCCGGGGTTCGGACATTACTGAAACTAACCCTATCCTTGATACCCTTTCCCGGGAGAACGTACTGACTACTTTTACTACCTACCAGATTTACGAAGATAAGGTAGAGATCAAAGGCAGGGTAGAGCAGGAGGGTGGCGAGCCGGTAGCTGCGCTCAGACTTTCCCTGCTTGACCAGGACGGTAATGTGATCAAAATTACCACTACCAATCAATCGGGAGAGTTTCGCTTCATAGACCTGAGAAGTGCTGCCTCCTACGACATCATCCATGACGCCGGGGAAGAAGGACCTTACCGGGTAGCATATGAAATACTGGGGTATGGTGACGAAGTCAGGACGGTACAGTTTGAGAATATCTATTTTGATTTCAACCAGTCTTACCTGAGAAATGAAGCCAGGGTGGCACTGGATGAACTGAGAGCTTACTATCGGGAACACCCTGAGGCGGTCATTGAGATCAACGCGTTTACGGACAGTACCGGAAACGATATCTATAATCTGCAGCTCAGCCGCGACAGGGGGCTGGCTGCTTTTGACTACCTGCTGGAGGCCGGGGTGGATCGCTCATCTCTGGTGATCAATGCCAGGGGCGCTTCTACTGCCATATCCTCTACCAATAACTTCGTCAGCCAGCAGCTAAACCGTAGGGTAGAAATCTACATCAGCGGCAGGGAAGTAGACTACCAGCAGGAGGTTGTAACCCGGATGCTGCGCCCACAGGTAACCCTTTATACCCTGGCCAACAATACCGGGATGAGTATAGAAGACATCAAACGCCTTAACGGAATCAGTGGAAACGAGATTCAGGCATACAAACCAGTAAGGTTATATGATTGGGCTGCTGCCCGGGCGCCGGCGCTTTTTTATCAAATGCAGGTTCGCTCAGAGGAGTAAGAATCTATTAAAATTTAAACGTTACCTTTGTATCTGAAGTAATTTTACCTGACCATGACATATACTGACAGGACGTTTTTAGGCTTTTATGGACTTTTGATAGTGCTTTTTTTTTCATTACCGACCCTGGCGCAAAATAGTGTAGGAATTGGTACCCGTGACCCAAACCCCAATGCTGCCCTGCAGGTAGTAGGAAACGGAGCACAGGGTGTGATGATACCGGGCCTCACCAGCCAACAAAGGTCAGATGCCGCTTTTACTTCCTCACTGACTTCTGAAGAAAACGGTTTGCTGGTATACGATACCGAGGAACAGCGCTTTTATTACTGGATGGACGACAGCTGGAAGGCACTGGTAAGTGGTTCTCTCGTCGAGAACCTTACTGCTGGTCAGGGTATTACCCTTATTGGGGAGAGCGAAATTTCCAATACTGGTGATATTGATGCCACAGACGACATTACTACCTCCACCCAGGCTTCCGGAGACCTGGGCGGGACTTTCCCTGAGCTTAGTATTGTAGCTGATGCGGTTACTACCGAAAAACTGGCTGAGGGTGCGGTGACTACCGAAAAAGTAGCTGATAATAGCCTGCTTCCCCAGGATTTGGCTTCCCCTGGTGCCGGAAAGGTGTTGATATCTACCAGTGCCGGCACTGTTTTCTGGGAAAATCAGACGTTATTTGGCCTTACCTTCTTGCCCCAGGGCAATGTGTACGTCGGTAATAGTGGTAACCAACCCGCTGCCCTTGAACTAAAAGGAGCTGGTAATATCCTGGTTGGCAATGGTACCTCCGTAAGTGCTGTATCCATTAATGGAGATATCAGCCTGAACGGAACAGGAAATATTCAGATACAGCCCGGGGTAGTGACATCGGTCGAGATTGCTGATGGGCAGGTGGGTAGTGATGACATAGCGAATGATGCGGTAGTATCCGATAAACTGGCTGCCGGGGCTGTTACAAGCGATAAGCTTGCGCTTGCGTCGGTAAGCGGCGATAAACTGGCAGATAACGCAGTAAATAGTATCAAAATCGCCGATGGGGCAGTCACCGGAACCAAACTGGCTGATAATACCGTAGATGGTAGCAAAATAGCAGATGGTACTATTGGAAGTGCAGAAATTGCGGATGGCAGTATTGTGGATCTGGATATAAGTACAGCGGCTGCAATCGCAGGAGAGAAAATAAACCCTGATTTTGGGTCCCAGAATCTGGTTACTACCGGTAATGTCAGTGCACAATCTGCAACTTTCTCCGGGAAAGCAACAACTGATCTGACGGTGGACACAGACCCGGCGAATACGCTCACTACCAAAGGCTATGTGGATGGCGAACTCGCTGCCATCTCCCAGCCTCTTGAAGATGGTGATGGTATTGCTGACTTTACTTACAATGGCAATATCTCCGCTACCATCAGTGTTGATGCCGGGCGGGGCCTGGGCCTGGATGCAGGGCAAGTGGTGGTGGATGCGGGGGCCGGATTGGGGTTTGAAGCCGGTGGTGCCCTGCAGGTTACGGAAGTTACCTCAGATATGATCATTGATGGAACGCTGCTAAATGCCGATATCAGCAGCATTGCTGCCATTGAGGTGGCTAAACTGCAAAGCCTGGGCAATGCTAACCTGCTCATTGGTGACGGTACTACCAACAATGCTGTCCCGCTTTCCGGAGACGCGAGCCTGAATTCCGCTGGCGAACTTACCCTGGCCAATACTGTAGCAGCCCGTACCAACCTCGGATTAGGTACCCTGGCAGTGCAGAATGCGGATAATGTCAGCCTTGATGGAGGAGCGATTACCAATGTGGCGATAGATAACAGTATCATTGGCGCTACAACGCCTGCGGCGGGTACTTTTACCACAGTAGTGGCTACCAATCTGCTGGGTGACGGAAGCAGCATTGTCAACATCAACGCTGATAATATCGCTAGCGGAACCCTGGCTGAGACTCGATTACCAGCGTCAGGCGTAACAGCGGGTACTTATGGAGGCAGTGGCGGTGAATTTGTGGAGTCCGTCACAGTAGATGCCACTGGTAGGATAACCGGCATTACTTCCGGATTACCGGCTAGTGATGTACGGCTGAAGGAAAACATTCAGCCAATGGGTAGTACTCTGCAACAGCTGATGCTACTCGTGCCTGCTCAGTACAGCTGGAAAAACCAGGATGATTCAGAGCTGAGTTACGGGCTGATCGCCCAGGAACTGGCAAGCGTTTATCCTCACCTGGTAAAACAACGCAGTGACGGGTTCTTTGGCGTAAATTACATGGAACTTATTCCGGTATTGCTGAAGGCAATGCAGGAGCAGCAGCAGCAGATTGAAAACCTGCAAGTACAGGTGGCGGTGAAGAAAAGTAATGCCTCCGCTGAACCTTCTCTTCAGGATCTTCAGGACGAAAACCGCCAGTTACGCCAGGAGATAGAAGCCATCAAGGCAGCTTTGGGCCTGGAAACAAAAGCATCACGTCATGAAGAATAATGCCCTACCAACGGTAAGCAACTCCCGCTGAGGCAAAGTAAGGAGCGCCAATGGCCAGTTCTCCACTGATATTCCATCCCGATCCCAGGGCCAGGTCGGTTCCCAGCACTACCAGTTGGGGGGAGAAATTTGCCCCCAGGGCCAGGTTAATAAAACGGTCAGGATCATAGGTAGGGTCCGGTACTGTAGTATCAGCCGTCCAGTTGGAAACACCGAGTCTTACGCCCGAATAAAGCCTGAAATTACTTTGAGGATTATACCAGTACAATGCCCTGGCACTGATATGGATGCGGCGGGCATCGGTACTGTAATCGTCGGTAATGGTCTGCCCATCGTCATCAAAAGTATAGTTTTGGTAGGATACGCCAATTTGCTGATAAGCAAAGGCGGCACCAAGGCTTATCCGATCGCTATAAAAGTAGTCGTAGGCCAGGTGCAGGGATGGGCTGACTGTCACATCAATATCTTCCACTACATTCAACCTATCGGCGACGTTAGCAAAAACCCCCACCCAGCTCAGCCCTGCCTGCAGCTGTAGACGGTGCTTGGCTGCTTCCTGGGCGCAAACCTCCATGGTTAGGGCAAAAAAAATGGTTATTACTGCAATGAATTTTTTCATACAGTAATAACCATTTTAGAGGAAAATGATTGTTATGATCAGCTGATTTCTTCGGCAGTCTGCTGTACCGCTTTCCAGACCCGGAAGACATTTTTATAGCAGATCTTCTCAATATCCTCTTCGCTGTACCCTCTTTCCAGCAGTTCGGCAATCAGGTTGGGGTAATCAGAAGCATCCTTAAGGCCAGTAGGCAGGGTATCGCCTACTCCGTCAAAATCGGAACCGAAAGCAACATGGTCAACACCAATCAGGTTCACCACATGGTCAATATGGTCAGCTACTTTCTTAACAGTTGAATAGGTAGGATTCTCCTTCATATACGTCTCTATATAGGCCTGTGCAGCAGAGTCACGGTAGGTCAACTGATTGGCTTCCATCCATTCCGAAATGTGTGCCCGCACAACTTCCGACTTTTCTCTTGACTCAGCATCCACGAAAGTAGAACCAAAATTGATCTGAATAACCCCACCGTTTTCGCCCAGTTTTTTGATCATATCATCATCCATGTTACGCTCAAAGCCGGGGACAAACTTCCTTACGGATGAATGCGAGGCGATTACCGGCGCTTGTGTAATTTTCATGACATCGTAAAACGTACTATCAGAAATATGGGAGACATCCACCATGATACCCACTCTGTTCATCTCGGCGACTACTTTTTCTCCGAAGGGGCTCAGTCCGTTCCAGACCCTTACTGTATCATAGGAAGAATCGCAAATCTGGTTGACCTTGCTGTGTGTGAGGGTAATATACCGTACGCCCCGGTCGTAGAAATGCTGCACATTTCCCAGGTCATCTCCGATGGGAGCGCCATTTTCCATGCCCATGGGCAGTGCAATCAGACCTTTTTCAAAATGGGCCTGTACTTCATCAGGTGTGGTGGCAATGGCAAATTTGTCCGGATATTTTTGGGTAATCTCTTCTACCATGGTGATCAGGGAGTCAGCAAAATCCTTAGCCCTGTTCTTCTCACCCTCCAGTAAATTTCCGTATTCATGGTCAAATTTAGACTGGTAAGAGGCTGGAATATAAATTGACATAAATGGAGCATCCAGCCCACCGGCTTTGGCCTTTACGTAGTCAAAATCGCCATCAGTTTCTATAGAGGGGTCAACAAATTCTCTCTCTAAACGGAAGTTGGCTATTTTCATGCGGTAGGGCAGGTCAATATGACCGTCGGTAATGATATATTTTTCGGCCAGAGCCTGGGCATGCGCCTCTGTACTGGCATATTCAGTTTCCTGTTGCTGTGCCTCGGAACTGCAGCCAACAAGTATTATTGAATAAATGAATGCAGTGAAAAGCAGTAATACAGAATTTTTCATGGTGAAGTGGTTAGGTATATAAATATTTTCAATTTTATTGAATGTATAGCAAAAAATAAAAGTGAAAGCTGAAAATTATGAAATAAAAATTGGAATATCATTGAAATTTAAGAATTTCTACCTGAACCAATCTGCGTATCTGACATAATTATTGGCGATACGTTCCATCATTGCCCGGTTACTTTCGCTAATGTCTTTAACTTTTTTGGCGGGCACTCCGGCATAGATGCTGTTGGCCTCTACTACTGTGTTTTCCAGCACCACGGCTCCGGCAGCGATCATTGCGCCACTTTTTACTACAGCATGATCCATCACAATTGCTCCCATACCTACCATCACTTTGTCTTCCAGCGTACAACCGTGTACGATGGCACGATGACCGATCGTCACATAATTGCCGATATGCGTAGCTGCTTTCTCATAAGTACAGTGGATCACTGCACCATCCTGTATATTGGTATGGTGACCTATGCTGATTGCATTGACATCACCTCTCACCACTGCCTGAAACCACACACTGCAGTAATCTTCCATACTTACCTGCCCGATCAGTGTGGCATTTGGTGCGATAAAACAATGCTCGCCGAATTTAGGGGTATACCCTCTTACTGATATCAATTGGTTCATAGGGGCTAAAATAAAAAAAACCGTCCAGTCCGGACGGTTTTTTAAACAAGCTTAGGTAATTTATTGTAGCGGAATCAATTGATCATAGTCTATACTCTCCGGATTGGTAGGTTCCAGCAAGAAGACAACATCATCAAAATC
>CAZFFW010000056.1:0-28852 GCA_964518125.1 uncultured Porifericola sp. | reverse complement strand
TAAATGAACATTAAAAGATCATCACTGAAAGACTCCCTGTTGCCAGGGGGTCTTTTTTTTAGTAGCTGCCCATGTATTTGCGTATACCCCATTCCGCACTTACCAGCAGTAGCAGCACAAAGAATAGCCACTTCAGGTTAATAATGGGCAGATAGGCTTCACTGGTATAAATTTTTCCTTTAGCTTCCTGGCTTTGGAGTTGTTCAACCATATTGGCTACCTCTTCCCGCTGAAAAAATACGCCGCCGGAATTGTTAGCCAGGTCGCGGAGCAACTGATGGTTGGCAGTGAGGTTTAAGGTCTCTATCTGAAGGCTACGTACCGTAAATTCTCCCGCACTGCGCATCTGCTCCCCATCCAGGTTTACCAGCGCTTCAAACTGGTATATGCCTTCAGGCAGATTGCTGATGCGGTAGCGAGTATTGCTCTCATTGGTAATATAGCTATAGTTCCGGCTCTCGCCTGCCTCATCAGTCAGCTTCAGCGAAATCTCGTAGCCATATATCTCCTCATAAATCTCATTGTATATCTCAGTTTCAAAAACTACAGGTTCGGTGTCTTCAAAAACATCTTTTTCCGGGTACACTTTAAAGCGTCGTTTATCTTCTTTGGCCGACAGGTACTGGGTCAGTTTGCTGATCAGGCCATCAAATGCCTGGGTGTTCTCGTATTTGGCATACTCCTGAAGTCGCCACTGCCACAGCCCTTCTGCCAGCATTACTGCCGTTTTTCGCTCATCTACTTCGCCCATTACCAGCAGAGGCTTGCTAGTCTCCACTGAACCGACCTTCTGGTATAGTAGTACCTCCGGATTATTCTGTAGCTCAAGCCTGCCAAAGGGCACTTTTAAAGGTAAAAATTCCTCAATTACTGCCTGCTGATCCCCTTCCAGTTGAAAACCACTAAAAGCACTGTTGTATACGGCTCTTACCTCGTCGGTATCATCATTGATACTGCTGATATTGAGTATCTGGTTGTTTTGGCTCAGGGCCGACAGGTCCGTCTGGCTACCCACGATAAATAAGGCGGCATTTGCCTTATCCAGATATTCTCTGACCAGGGGATTCTCCACTCCCCTTGCCGGCAGCTGATGAAAGATTACCAGGTCGTATCTGACATCTGCTAACTGTTGTGCGTTTACCTTATCCACACTCAGGATCACACTGCGTAGCGCATAGTTTTTATTCGTCTCGATCGCCAAACGCAAGGCTTTGATATCGGGATGTGGTGCCTGGGCTAGAAGAAGGATATTTTCTTTTCCTTCAATGATCTCCACATATGCCTGCCCAACATTGTTCTGCTCGGTAAACTCTCCCTCCAGCGCCTGTACACTTACCTCATAGCGCTGCATACCTTCCTGTGCTGCATCGAGTAGAAATTCAACCGCATTAACATCGCGCGCCTGATCAAATCGCAATACCTCAGTAGCAAGCACCCTCCCCCGGTTTTGCACGCTGACATTCACTGACTGACCCTCAAAACCGGTATTGGCAATCTCTGCTACCAGGGGAAATTTATTTCCCTGATAAGCAATCTTATTGTAATATAGGTTCTGGATATTGATATCCTGCTTGGGAATAGTATCACCCAAGCCTACCGCGTTAATCCGAAAACTATAGGGGCGATAAGTAGGTGAGACTCCCCGGTTATAGATTCCGTCGGAAAAAAGCACAACAGAAGCGAGGTTACGCCCTTCATAATCGGATGAAATGCTGCTCAGCAAATTACCCAGATCACTGGTTGCGTGCGTAAACTGCAGGGAATCAACAGCCTGCAAACCGGAAAAAGTGCGATAGTCCAGGGTATAGTCATTTTCCTCAAGACTACCTGCGGCGGCCTCCATAGCCGCCTTGAGTTCCAGTAATGCAGTACTATCCTGCACTGCGGCGATAGATGAAGAATTATCTACTGCAAACACAACAATCGGCTCCTCCAGTGTATTTTTGATTTGCTTGATAAAGGGGCCAATCAGCAACAGGCAGAGCAGACTCACCAGAACAAAGCGAAGCCCTGTGAGTATATAGTTGATTTGTTTACCCCATGAAGGATGGCGAAAGCCTCGGTTCTTTATGTAAAGCAACAGCGCATAAGCAGCCCCTACCATCAGTGAGGGGATCAGCAGCCAGGGTGAATTATCAAAAAGAAGCTGTACTTGTTGCATAAAATTCTGTTTACTTAGGTGAGCATTCCACCATCTACCTGTAGCACCTGCCCGGTAATGTAAGAAGACATATCAGAAGCCAGGAATACTGCGCATTCGGCTACATCATCAGGGGAGCCGCCTCGCTTCAGCGGAATACCGTCCCTCCAGCTTTGTACGGTCTTTTCATCCAGTTTGGCAGTCATTTCTGTTTCTATAAAGCCCGGTGCAATAGCATTGGAGCGAATATTTCTTGAACCCAGTTCCAGGGCTACGGATTTAGTAAAGCCAATAATGCCCGCCTTAGAAGCAGCATAATTACCCTGACCGGCATTTCCTTTGATTCCTACTACGGAGGTCATATTGATGATAGAACCACTTTTTTGCTTCATAAAGGTGCGGGTAGCAGCCTTCACGGTATTAAATACAGACTTAAGGTTCACATTGATCACCGTATCCCACATTTCCTCATTCATACGCATCAACAGATTGTCTTTGGTAATTCCGGCATTATTGACCAGTATATCCAGTGAACCAAAATCTTCTACCACATCGTTGATCAGTTTTTCGGCAGCAGCGAAATCAGATGCATCTGAGCGGTAGCCTTTTGCTTTTACTCCCAGAGATTGCAGCTCGTTGACCAATGCTTCACCCTGCTCCACACTAGAAAGATACGTAAAAGCCACATTGGCTCCCTGTTCGGCAAATTTAATGGCAACGGCCCTTCCTATACCTTTTGAAGCTCCCGTGACGAGCGCGTTTTTTCCTGATAACAGTTTCATAACCTTTTATATTATGTATTGCTTTTGCACAAACTTAACTAATTATCCGGCGAATCGCATCTAGAATTATCAGCAGCAATGTTTAGATAACAAAAAAGCCATCAAATGATGGCTTTATATAATATTACAGGTGTTTTATCCTATCACAGAATCTCTTCGAGCAAGTGCATGAGTTGCTCAAGGTAACGCCTGTCTGTTTCATCAAAGTTCTTCATCTTGTGGCTATTGATATTGAAGATGAGGGCCACTTCTCCCTTGTGGAAAGCAGGCAGGGAGATCTCCGATTTGTCCATGTCACAACAGGGAACATAGCCTGAAAACTGTTCTACATCATCTACTTTAATGGTACATTCGCGCGCCAGGGCGGTCCCACATACACCTTTACCAATAGGTATCCTGGTTACGGCAGGAGGTCCCTGAAAAGGGCCCAGTAGCAGTTCATCTCCCTGAACCATGTAAAAGCCGGTCCAGTCAAAACCCATCGTATGATGTACGAGAGCAGCAACATTTGCCAGATTAGCGGTTAAATCATCCTCCTGAGATACGAGGTTACGGACCTGTTGAAGCAACATCTTATAGTTTTGTTGCTTGGTTTGGTGGGTGGGGGCAGTTACATTTTCTAAAATAACCATCATTTAAACATTAAGAAAATAAAAACTAATAATCAGTAAATCCTTTGTAGGTGTAATATTTTGCCGAAGCATGAAAAACTTTACTGAAATTACCTAAATAAGTGCTTATTTACAAATAATTATACAAAAAGTTAAAAATTACGTCTTTTTCTAAAAAATAATCAAGCGTAGCTGAAAACAAGCTTTATTAATTACAGTTTTGCAAAAAAGAGATTATGATGAAGATAATACTTATTTTCCTGATTTTTAGCATACATTGTACCACAAATATGGCCGCATCACAAAATATTGCCATACCTGGGCCCTATCACTGGCAAAACCGCATACTACTCGTCTTTAGTCAGGCAGAGAGTGATAAATTTGCAGAGCAGTCAGCTGTTTTCGATCAATACTGGCAGGGTATGCAGGAACGCGACCTGGTGGTGTTCGGCATTCACAACGAACTGGTGGAAAATCCGGAAGGAGAGACTTTTGGCGCGGAAGCGGCCAGCAGACTACGCACAAAATACAGGATATCAGAAGAAGAATTTGCAGTAATCCTTATAGGGAAGGATGGCACTGAAAAACTCCGCCAGCATGAAGTACTCGAGGCTGACAAGCTTTTTGCTACCATAGATGCCATGCCCATGCGAAGGCAGGAGATGCGCAGAAATGACGGTGATTAATTACGGAGATTCTCCATCTCTTTAATATCAATTTCCAAAGCACCAATTCCCAGTTCAGCGCGGATTTTCAGAGGCACTTTGTTCTTATCATCAGAAATCCACACACGTACCGGCTCTTTACCTGCAAAAAACTCATTGTCCGGAATGACTGGCGCGATTACCAGCGTATTAAAATTTCCCAGGCGGGTTTTGAGCTCCTCTTTCCCCAAGAATTTAACTTTCAGGTTGTACACTTCATCATCAAAGAATCCTCTGACGTCAATTTCATCACCTTTTTTATACTTCTTGTAGTCTATGGTGCGCAGATAGTAATAGCCCCCTACGATATCCAGGATATTATCCGGCACTTTAAACTCTTCTTTCTCTTTCAGCGCCTTTGTCTGTTTATCCAGTCGGAGTACTGTGGCCACATCTTTCATGTGGTTGAAGTTAATCACCTCGTTTTTCCGGTACTTGTTTTCCTCGATGTAGCGATAGGCTTGCTGGGGTAAAATGGAGGCAGTATCTACATATGCTCCCCAGGTATCACGTACCCTGTAAGCCACATCTACCAGCCCGGTAGTAGTACCAATTATATCAATTTTATAACAAGGTCTGCCATTGATGGTGTAATACTTATCGCTGACCTGCATTACAGCCTCAGCGGCATTAAGAGGTCCCCAGTGTACTCTAAAAGTCAGCCTTTCGCCCGTCGCAAAACTATCATTAGGGATATAGCGATAATGCTCCTCGCTGGCTGAAGATGTCAGCAGGAGGACCAATACGGGAAATAATATGCCTAATATTCTTTTCATAAATTCTCTTCTATACCATTATAGTATATGTATGGATTTTACGTAAGAGCATACCTGCTTTGTTTTGCAAATATCCGGCCATGTACGAAGTTGTACAACTTATGCACGAAAGCGTACACTATTCTTAACGTAAATCCTCTAAAAACATTATTCGGCCAAATGGCATACTTGTTGGCTATACAACACTACAACAGTAACCCAAAAGAACACATTCGACTTTAGTTAAATAAACAAACCATTAAGAGCCGGAGCTTTATCCGGCTTTTTCTATTTTCCATACTGCTGTTTCAGATAAGCCAGATAGCTTTTGATATCGCCTTTATAATGTTGCTCAAACTCCGCTTCCATTTCTGCCAGTTCGGCCTGGTACCGCACATAGCTTTTAAAGAAGGTGTTGTTGGGTAAAGCACCATTTTTCTGCATATTATTTAAATACTGCCGGTACCTTTGATTCTTAAAATCCAACTGTTCTGCCTCCCTCAGAATCTGTCTGATCATTTTTTCTTTCAACGCCAGTTTAGTCTCGTCTGGCATAGCTTCAGGAAACGACTTGTAGAGGCTATCCAGTTGTTGCACACCCTGCAGCATATGCTCAGCAAATACCCGGCGATCGTGCAGGTGATTGATGTAGTAAGTATATTCGGCAGAGGCCAGGCCGAACTTAGACTTCAGAAATGCCTCAGCTCCCCTGTTACCCACGAAAGAGGCCAGATTTTCATTAAACTGCAGATCATCCTTGACAAAAAGCGTCGCATGCGTCAGTTCATGTACTATGGTATTGGCCAGTTCGCCTTCAGATCGAAACAGCAATTCTGACATGATCGGATCATCCAGGATACCCAGTGTACTCCAGGCACTTACCGTCCTGATCCCTGTATCATAACCCTTGGCTTTTAGTCCGGCTTCTTCCTTAACTGCCTTGTCATAATCGAAAAAACCTTTATAAGAGAACGTCCCCAATACGGGGAAAGACCACTTTTTATCTTCCATTGAAAAAGGCTCACAGGCAGTCACAACCCAAAGCACCGGCTTACCCTGCTGATCATAAACTGCCTGGTAACTATCAGAATCATTTACTCCCAGAGAGTCAATGGCAAACTTGCGAACTTCCTGGGCCAGCCTGATTTTTTGCTTTAGTGAATCTGCTACCTGTGGGTCCTGTAGCACTTCCGTTACCGGACGCGAATTCCAGATAATATTGAGTTGCCCCTTGGCCTGGCCTATGCCGTAAGCCACCAGCTCATACTGCCATAATAATAGCAGTAGCAATACTACTCCTGTAGCTATAAGGGTTTTCTTGACCATAATTCTGTTCATACCACTGTTTTTTTAAACAAGCATCAGTCATTCAAGAGTTCAACAAGGAAATATTCGGGTTAAAAACTTTTAAATAACTGATTATCAAGGCATTAAATTAATATTGATTTTATACTTAAAATAAGTATTTTTGCAACTACTACCACAGGTTTGGTGTTGATAATAAACATAGCAAACTTGTGAAAAGTACACTAAAATAGTACCTTCACTTAACATTAAAGCAAACGATTTTATGAGTGATCAATCAGAAAAATTAAAAGCCCTGCAGCTTACGATTGATAAGCTGGATAAGACTTACGGAAAAGGCACAGTGATGAAGCTGAGTGACGAAAGGGTAATGGATGTACCTGCCATTTCCACTGGTTCTCTGGGGCTTGATATAGCACTGGGTATAGGAGGTATACCTCGTGGCAGGGTCACCGAGATTTATGGGCCTGAATCTTCCGGTAAAACTACTCTGGCAATGCATTGCATTGCTGAAGCTCAGAAAAAAGGAGGTATCGCGGCCATTGTTGATGCTGAACACGCATTTGATAAAAGTTATGCCGAGAAGTTAGGAATAGATACTGAAAACCTGTTGATCTCCCAACCTGACAATGGTGAGCAGGCACTGGAAATTGCTGAACATCTGATCCGTTCCGGGGCTATTGATATCATTGTTATTGACTCCGTAGCTGCTCTTGTACCTCGTGGTGAGCTTGAAGGAGATATGGGCGATAGTAAAATGGGTTTACAAGCCAGGCTGATGTCCCAGGCGCTGCGTAAGCTTACCGGTGCTATTAACAAGACCAAATGCTCGTGTATTTTCATTAACCAGTTGCGTGAGAAAATCGGGGTGATGTTTGGAAACCCTGAAACCACTACCGGTGGTAATGCCCTTAAATTTTATGCCTCAGTCCGTCTGGATATCCGCCGCATTGGCCAAATCAAAGAGGGCGCTGATAATGTAATGGGTAACCGTACACGGGTTAAAGTAGTAAAAAATAAAGTAGCACCTCCCTTCAAAGTGGTAGAGTTTGATATCATGTACGGAGAAGGTATATCCAAGGTAGGCGAAATCCTGGACCTGGGTGTGGAAATGGATATTGTGAAAAAATCCGGATCATGGTTCTCTTATGGTACTGAAAAGTTAGGCCAGGGTAGAGATGCCGTAAAGAATATTCTACTGGATAACCCTGAACTAATGGGTGAAATTGAGAAAAAGATAAGAGACACCATCAGTGGCGTAATCCTGACAGATGAAACTGGCGGGGATAAGCCCAAAAAAGCTGATAAAGCTACCCTTAGTGCCAATGGTGAGGAATAGCTAAACACTTAGACATTTGCAAAATGTTAAGCCACTGAATATTCAGTGGCTTTTTTTGATGATTTTTTTCAGTGAGCTGATGTCTACTTCATGTTTTCCGTGAAACATACTAGCTTCTACCTTCAAGCCGTATTCCATAAAAATACTCTGCAGCCTGTTCAAACTACCGTTGGTTAGGTAAGGGTCTTCGTCGCCGTAGAGATAGTAACAGGGTTTTTCTCTGAAAAGGTGTACAGCAGCACTTTTATCAATATCCTTGGGGAAATCACCAGCGCACATAATCAACTGATCAAACTCAATCTTTGAAGCCACTATCCAGCGAATAAGCGTGGATACTCCCTGCGAAAACCCTAATAAAATCAGCTTTTCAGGAGCCCGAACCAAGCTTTTCATCACCTGCCCATATACTTCATCCAGATAGGCCAAATAGTTTTGAATGGCTAGTTCTCTCTTCTCTTTTGTCATCCAGGAGGCGCCTACACGACCGTCGGTGCCTTGCAAATAAAAATGAGACAATCCTTCAGGGGCAACGATATATGCGTTGTCTTCAAGAAAAGAAAATTTTTGGATAAAATAACTGGCCAGTTGCCCGTACCCATGCAGCACTAAACAAAGCTGTGTTGCATCTGCCCTACCCGCGGTTTGATAAGTAGCCTGATAGCTGAAAGTGATTTTTTGTGAATCAGACATAAAAAAAGCCTCTTTGAGTGAGAGGCTAATATAGAACAATTGTTCTTCTTATCTCTTAAATCCTAAAACAGCTCCGCCACAATGGTTTTTTGAGCCGTCAAAAGTAAATGTGATGTAGTAAATACCTGTAGCATTACAGGGATAAATAATTCCTTTGTTAAAATTGCCATTGGCAAAGCTGGTACCGACCTGCTTACGGTTGGAGTCATATAGGTTAAGGATGATACCGTCGGTACCCTCACCTTCAGCACAAATGCTGATAAAATATTGAGTACCCTTGGCAAAAACATAGGAATATTCAATTTTATCTTTTGCACCACCCTCACCATTTATCTCGTAGCTTTTAACAAAATTAAAGCCTTCAGCAAGTTGAGGAATACAAGCTTCAGTATGCTTAGCCGGATCACACTGAGCGTGTGCGTCTATATCCGTAAGCAGGATCAATGAAACTATGCCAAACAGGGATATTAAAGCTTTCATGTAAGTCACAAATGTTTTTAATTAATAATATAATCTCTGATTTGAGCAGTAGTTAACGCGATTTTCTTTACGTCTTCTTCGGTGATGTTGATAGAACTGGTGCTTTTGTTGGTAATCGTTACTATCCCATTGACTTCCTCCAAAGTAGATTCTGCGTATGTCTGCGTAATCTGTATATCCTCAAACCTTGCCTGTAGTTCGGTCATTTTTTCCGTAAGTTCTCGGATATTAGGGTCGCTGTCACTATAAAAAGAGAGGAGCAACATGATACTTTCCAGGGTAATCTTCTGCTCTCCTATTCTTTCTATTAATTCCTGATTACCAGGATTTTTCTCCGCTACCTGGCAAATGATGTGCAAGGCTTCAACCCATCCTCCGGTGAGTAAAAGGACGCTAAGATTAGAACGCTGCTGCTCCTGCAGATAAGCATTGATACTATTGAAGTTTTTGGTAGTGATGAGCAGTAGAGAGTCCAGGTTTCTGCTGTTGGTTGCCAGACGCTTGATGGTACCAAAGTTAAAAAACTGTCCAATACTCAATCCATCTGAAAGGTCCCGGATAACATTCAGATAAAAAATAGCATCCTGATTCTGCTCGTAAATATTGGTATAACCAAGGTCGGTACCGTATACGCCAAGGTTGATAGCCTTCTTAAAATTACTGTTGTAGGCAGAAATTTTATCAGTAGAGTTCAGAAAATCTTTATTATAATTGGTCCCGGACTCCTTGAGAAGGACTGAAATTTCAAGGGGAGAAGGTATCTGCTGCAAGATACTTTCCAGGACTTCATCAGAAATCACCGGGCCTTCTTGCGCCGCATTGCTAAGGCTATCGAGGAAAGCCTGCTCATTCAGCTTGGTATCTGACTCGCAGGACCAGATAGAAAATGATAATATCCCGAGGGACAGAAGCAGGAGTCGTTTCATGAATATCTTCAAAATTTTAGTTGTGACAAATGTATGATTAGCACCCTTTCACCCAAACCTAAATTATAGGGATTTATTACGTATGAATTATTTCCAAACCAAAGGAGATTATTTACTCAATCCTGGAATTTTTAAGCTGCTGAACCGGCGGATCATTCTGGCAAATAACTCATAGTAGAGTGTAATGTAGAGCAGAAGTGTCATCAGCCAGATGACGACTACGTTAAATAAGTAAGTGTCAACCAGCATACCTCCAATTTGCTTCCTGGGAGCAAAAAAGTGTGTCCGGTAATTGAAGAAACCCGCCCTGGTAGTGGGTTCATTGAAAACAGGATCTACTCTCTGCAATAGTTTCCCCTCATACTCTATGATTCTGTCTGATACATTGATGTTTCTTACAAGGTCAGCCAGACTTTCGTTATAGTAGCGATTTTTGTACTCATTAAGGTCATATCCAAGGCCGGGCTGATTCTCGAAGTAGTAAACCATCTTCTCCTTGTTTTCTACTGCCCTATTAAATACTACCATATAATGTTTACGCATACCTTCCAGATAGGCAATCAGTTTGTCAAAAGTGACCTGATCAAACTCTTCTTCCGACAATACCTGTTTAAGGTCGATTTCTTCCAGCCCATCCCTGAAAGTTTCTTTGTCCAGTTCGGTTTGCAGAATCTGCAAGTCTTTCAGCACGATACTGCGGATAGAGTCATTATCCGATGACAGATTATTTTTTACATACAATAGCTTTGACTCTAATTCAGGAATTAAATATGCCGATTTAAAATCAGACTGCCGCTCCTCTTTCTCCAGTTCATAGTAAGGTCTCTGATAAGAGTTTTCTTTAAACTGGTACACTGCCATGGCTTCGTAGGCCCATCGAGAGGCCATCATATCTGCTACGAGAGGCACTTCCCCTTTAGAACTGATCAGGCTATTTAGTTTGTCGTAGTTAAACAGCAGGCCGCTCAGTATCATCTGCGGAATCAGTAACAGCGGTATTAGAATATAGACCGTAACGGCTGAATTAAAAGAAGCAGATATGTTCAGTCCCAGAATAGAAGCAAAACAGGATACAGAAAACAGTACAAGCCAAAAGCTCAGGGTCATCTCCCTGATCTCCAGAATTGCATTACCGATCAGCACAAAACATAGCGTCTGGATGGCTGATAATGCAAACAATATCAATACTTTTGATGTCAAATAACTATTCCAGCTAAGATTCAGGAATGATTCTCTCTTCAGTATTTTCCTGTCACGGATAATTTCTTCTGCACTTACCGTCAACCCCATGAACAAGGCCACTACTATTGACATCATTAGGTAGGCCGGTATATTCTCATTGAAACGGAAGAGGTATTCTAATCGTCCCGCATCTTTATATTTTATGATCAACGCCAGGAAAAGTGCCAGTACAGGAGCCTCCAGAAAATTGATTAGCATGTACTGTTTGTTGCTGACCTTTGATAAAGTATCCCGTATCGTAAAAATAACCGCCTGTTTGATTCGGGAGGGGATAGTCAATGATTTGGGTGGGGCTTCCTGTTCTTCCGGTACCCGCTCTACTTTAAAATTTGCCAGGTACATATCGTTCCACTGAGTCGGATTTACCTTACGCTTATTGGTAAACTGTCCATACTCGTCTACGACTTTAGCCTCAATGACATTGAATACCTGTTCAGGATTTACATTACCACAGGCGTGGCATTGTCCTCTTTCAGCATCTACCTGGTTAGAAGCCTTTTTGAAGTAGGTCACTGCTTCTACGGGGTTACCATAAAAAATGGGATAACCTCCAGTATCCAGAATATACATCTTATCAAACATCTTATAGATGTCAGAAGAAGGCTGATGTATCACTACAAATATCAGTTTGCCTTTCAGGGTAAGCTCCTTAAGCAGGTCAATTACATTTTCAGAATCACGGGAAGACAATCCTGAAGTGGGTTCATCTACAAACAATACCGCAGGCTCCCTTATTAGTTCCAGGGCGATGTTGAGGCGTTTTCGTTGCCCGCCACTGATGGTCTTGTCCAGCACACTACCTACTTTCAGATCCTTCCGGTGCTCAAGCCCGAGGCTTTCCAGGGTAGCCAATACCAGCTTGTTGATCTCATCCTCCCCTTTATCAGCAAAACAAAGTTTGGCATTGTAGTACAGGTTCTCATACACAGTAAGTTCCTCTATCAGTAGGTCATCCTGTGATACATAGCCGATCACTCCCTGTATCTGTTCTTTTTGGAGATGGATATTGTATCCATTAATAGTCACTTCACCAGCAGAAGGCACTTCAATACCTGCCAAAACGTTCAAAAGGGTGGTTTTACCAGCACCACTGGCGCCCATGATACCAATCAGTTTGCCGGTGCCTTCTGAAATATTTACATCCCTCAGACCAATGGCGTTGTTCGGAAACCGAAACTCCAGATTAGTAGCATTAAAGGAAATCCTGGAAGTAACACCCTCAGAAATAAAGCAACGAATCAGTTCGCTATAGTAAAGTGCTGTTCCGGAGGGAGTCTTAATGGTACTACCGTTAGAGAAAAGATACGACTGATTAGGCTTCATGATAAAGCCATTCAGTACCACGTCATCCTGGCCAATATACTTGGTGAAATACAGGTCTACACTGCTTACCCGCATGAAGATAATTTCACCATTGATATCAGTTGGATAATGCTTGGCCGAAGAATGACTTTCTATCCTGGTACTAACGATCAGTATATCCTCAAAGGTCTCACGGCAGTCAGGCAGGTTCAGCGCGAAGCCTTCAATAAGTTTGAACTCATTCTTCTCAATATTGAAGGCCCGGGATACAGTATCAATGATATCTATCCGTTGCTCGGTAAAGTTACCGTCAGAGCCTACCAGTTCCAGTAGCTTCACAAGTACAACTACTTTCTGCTTCTGGGTAAGGGTTTTGTTGATCTTCTTACAGATCGCCAGCGTCTTAACTGAATCTTTAACAGAAGTCAGCTTTTTCTTTTTCACCTGTACATCACCCTCTTCTTCCTCTACCTTACCGTATTCGGCAAACTGGTCATAGAGTTCCATATATTCTTTAATAGAATCATGGTCTAGTTCCTGTTTGAAGAAGTTGATCACAAAATTGCGCTCGGTCTCGGTTACGCCTCCGTCCTGCTTGGTGATAATAGCAAAAAGCTGGGTTAACGCCTTTAGTATTTCCTCACTCATGTTGTTCTACTGGTTCTGAAATGGATATACTACGCCTGTCTGGGTTTCTGTTGAGAAACCTGAAATGAGGGATAGCAAACGCTCCTTTGCATTTGCTATATTGCCTGAGTATGTGGTCTTAAGATGCTTTAAGTTTAGTAAGTATTGAACTCAAAGGATACTTCTACCAGCTCTGAAAACTCCTGTCCTGCTTCTTCCATGTCTTCATCATCCTCATGAAAATACCAGTGTACAGTGGCTCCACTGATGTCTTCCAGTTTGGAAAGTACGTCCAGGATCAGTTTGGAAGAAGCTGTGTTGAAATACTCCAGCTTAAACATAAAATCGCTCTTGGGATTTGGATCACCGGCATAAGCATCCAGCCAATCCAGTACCGGCTGGAAAAATTCCGCCGAATCTTCAGGAAGTGATCTACCTGAAATCTCAAAAATTCCATTTGCCTTGTCTAATATAATTTTAGGGGTGTCTTCTGTTCCTTCTAAATTTAGAATTTCCATTTTTTCGCGATTTTCTGGTTTAAAACATATTTATTCTGGTGGATTACTCTCTGCCTATAGTCGTTTTTAGAGAGAAAAAGGAGCGATCTCCATCCATGGATACAAAGTCATACTCAAGCTTTCTACCAGACTTCCGCGCCATATCCACAAATCCCAGGCCTGCCCCTCCCTTTTCAGAAATGGTAGTATTCTTGATAATTTCTTTGTAGAGTTGCTTGAGTCCTTCCTTATCCAGGCCATTCACCTGATCAAGCTTACTTCTGAGCTTGCTCACATCCTCATTATTAAGCGGGTTTCCGGATGCAATGACGTATTCTTCGTCCTTTTTGCCTATCATAAATACGGCATCATAATTTACATTTTCGGCTATTTTATAGCCTTCACCATGCTTTACGATATTTTGGAGACACTCTACCATGACGTTGAATACCTTCCTCTTGATAGAGGACTCTTCGCCCATAGAATCCATATTTCGTTCTGCCATGGCTAATACTGATTTTGTTATTTCCTGGGTGAACTCACCTTCATAAACTAAAATCAGACTCTGCTCTCGCATTGATTTGTGTAAGTCATACACATACTTCATGACTCTGTGATTTTGGTTACTGTCAATAATTTAATTAAAACTTTATGCCAATCATTAATACGTCGTCTGTTTGTTTTTCCTCACCCTGCCAGTCACTCCAGGCGCTTTGCACAGCATGATGAACTTCATTCATAGGACGCACATGATTTTCCTCTATTAGAGCTCTTGTACGCTTCGGACCAAACTTACGATTGTCAGGGCCCCCGAACTGATCAGGGTAGCCATCTGAGCAGAAGTAAATAGAATCACCCTTATTCATTTTAATGGTATGTGTAGTAAAGTTTGTCTGGTTTTTAAAGATCCCTCCACCAATCGGAAATTTATCTCCCTTGATTTCGTTCATCTCTCCCTTACACATATGGTAGAGTGGACGATGCGCTCCAGCGTACTGCACCTGGTTTTTATTGATACGACACAGCGCAATATCCATTCCGTCTTTAGATTTTGAGTCGTCGCTATCCTGGCGGAGGGTCTGGGTTACACCTTCGTCAAGTTGGTCCAGAATTTCACCAGGATCAGTCACTTTACGGCTTCGCACGATATCATTGAGCAGGAAATATCCGATCAGCGATATCAAAGCTCCCGGCACTCCGTGACCGGTACAGTCTACTGCGGCGATAAAGATATCATCTCCGCGCTGCAGGAACCACGGGAAGTCACCACTAACTACATCCTTTGCCTTGTAGAAGATAAACGATTCAGGGAATACATTGCGTATCAACTTGTTATCGGGCAATATCGCACCTTGTATACGTTGCGCGTAATTGATACTATCGTTAATTTTCTTGTTCTTATTCTGAATTTCCAGTTCTATCAGTTTGCGCTCCGTGATATCATGCGATACTACCAGTACAGACTCCAGTGCCTGCTCTTCGTTGAATTCAGGAATAGCATTTACATGCATGATATGCTCTCCATCTTCTGCCGGGAATTCTATCTCCTTGGCTACTTTCTGCCGACTTTCTTTTACATCTTCAAGTATTTGAAGCCACTCTGCTACTACTGTAGGGTTGAGATCTGCTTCATTGATGTGCTTGTGCAGAAAGTGATCCGCTTTCTTTCCTGTATACGTTTCAATGGTAGGGTTGATATAGAAGAAAGTACCTTCCTGGTCAAAACGGGTAATTAGGTCAGGAGAGTTTTCAGACAAGGCCTGCATCTTGCTTCGCATCCTTTCCTCCTGTTCTGCTCTTTTTCTTTCGGTGATATCCCGAGAGTTAAGTACTATCCCCTTCACAGCAGGATCATGCAGCAGGTTGTTGCCTGTTGTCTCTACCCAAACTTCGTTGTTATACTTGGTCTGGTATACATACTGTACAGTGACAGATTCTACAGGGTTTTCAATCAAGCGCTGGAACAGATCTTCAAATATCTCCACACCTTCTCCTCTGATATACAGTTTGTCACTCTGCCCGATCATTTCCTGCTGGCTGTAGCCAAAGATACGCTGGACTGAGGGGCTGATATACCGTATCTGTCCATCTTCTTCGTATATGGTAATGACCTCTGATGCGTTTTCAAGGAGAGAGGCCATCCGCTTCTGGGTGCGCTCAACTTCATCTATCTGCTCTTCCAGTTGCTGGTTGGTACGTTGTAGTTCTTCCTGCGTAGCCTGCATTTCCTCTGCATTCTGGCGCAGAACTTCCTGCTGTTCCTGCAGTTCATTACTCATTTTCTGCGATTCGCTCAGCAGTCGGCGGGTTTTTTCATTAACCTTGATGTTAAAAACAGTTCGGGCAATGATCAGGCTGATTTCCTCTACAAACTTGACGTCACGCGCGCTAAACTTCTCAAATCCGGCAAATTCCAATACCCCATATACCTGTTCGTTGGTAATAAGAGGAACGATCAACAGGGCCTCAGGTCGCTGATCTCCTAACAAACCTGAGGTAACGGTGACATAGTCATATGGAATTTCTGTTCGTAGAATTGTATCCTGCTCTATGGCTGACTGACCAACCAGACCTTCTGCAAACTTAAACTGCGCTTTCAGATGTTTCTTTTTATTGTAAGCGCAACTCGCCTTCATTTCGATGAAGGTATTATCTTTATCTTCATCATTTACCACATAAAAAGCTCCCTGTATAGCGTTTATTTTTTTGGATACATAGGCAACCACTTCATCGCCCAGTTCCTCCAGGTGGTTATGAGAACGTAAAATATCGCCTATTTCAGCAACACCAGTGACTATCCAGTTACGATCACGATCCCTTCTCTCAGATTCCTGTATACTGTCTCGCATATTGATGAGTGCAGTACCCAGCATATCATCACCGCTTAAAGGTTCAAACTCTGTATCAAAAGCACCTTCACCGATAGCATGGGCAAACTTGGCAGTGCGTTTAAGAGAGAACGCCAGTTGATCAGTGATTTCGGCCATCTTACCTATTTCATCATCACTATCCTTTTCAATTTTTTCAGGCAGAACACCACGGCTCATCTGTTGGAGGGCGTTTTTTAAGGATAGCAGCGGAGAAATCAGGAAACGTGAAAAAACTATGCTCACCAGTAGGCCGATCAGGATCACTGAACCACCCGCAATCAGGAAACTGTAAATTAATTGTGTAGTATCCCGATTGATCTCTTCCACATCTATTTTACTGAGGATACCCCATTGGGTAGCTGGTATATAATCCCAAGATGCCAGAGTGGCTTTACCACGGTAATCTTCATCTACTAACGCCCCGGAGGTTAGTTTTACAGCTCTTTGAACCGCCTGCTGACTTTCGTTGTGTAATTCTACGCTTTTGGAAAGAGTAGCCGTGCCAACATGCCGGGAAGGGCTGAGGTAAATTACCTTGTCCTTGTAAAGCTGGGCCAGTAATATTTCTCCACTCTCCCCAAGGCCGGTAGTATCGCTGACCAGCGCAAACACAGGCTCAGCATCAATTTCAGTCATCAATAGTGCGCTTCCATCCTCCAGAGAAGTACCCATGAGTACATAGTAAGCTCCATTTCTCTGGTAAACATGGCTGTAGTAAGTCTCTGAAAGCGACTGGCTTATTGCCTTACCATCAGGGGCAACAAAGTATTCTCCTGCCTGCTGTTCGGTATTATCATCTGTTGTATAAATTACTTCACCCCGAGGAGACAGCAAATAAACCTGGTGAATACTGGCATTGGCGTCCATAATAGTGCGAATCTGCCTTCCTGCCTGCTGATCAATGACACTCGCGGTACTATCTGCTCCTATTATCTGTCCGGACGCAAGCAAATCAGACATCTGAGGTGCTGAGAAAATAAGCTGCAGTTGCTGCGCGTCCTGCTGGTGCTGCCTGAAAAAAGCTTCTAGCTGATCTTTCTTGAGCCTGGTGACGACTTCCAGCCTGTTCAGGTATTCACCCTGCAGGTTTCCGCTTACCAAGTTGTAGGCAGTGAAACTAATTGCTACTACAGTGGCGGTCACCACTAAAAGCACCAATGTAGTTATCTTGCTACCGATGGATATTTTCTTAAACATAGGATACTCTGTGACTTGTTAGTTAATTTGGCTGACCCCAGTCAGGCAGTAAAGAAGCTATTGCAAATTGCATGATATAGGGCTTTTTTTTAACTCTTAGCTTTTTCTAAACTTACATTGTCATCATTTGCCAGTTTTAGTGCCAGTTTGTCAAAAGCCTGTTGCAGTTCTGCTTCTATGTGCCTGTTAAAGGCGTGAAAAGAAGCGATTTCAACTACCCCAACAATTTCATCTCCCTCTCTTAAGGGTAAGATAATCAGGTGATTAGGTGTAGCACTACCAAGACCTGAGAGTATCTTGATATAGCCTTCCGGCACCGCATTGATATTCACTGGCTTTCCTTCTTTGGCTACCTGACCGGTCAGGCCTTCACCAAAACGGAAGGAAACTTTTTCTCCTTCGGGAACATGGTAGGCGTAGGAGGCAAAAAGCTCTATCCAGCGCTTATCGTCCTCCTGCTTTACCTGATACGCAGCAGCCTGGCTGGCTTCCAGTTCTTTGCAGATAAGCGATAACGCCCTGGTGAAACTTGTGTCCGGATTATCTTCCGAAGCCAGAATTTGCTCTATCGCTTCCTGGTCTATATGGCTTTCCTGCGATTCTTCTTCATATTTTTCCTCCTGCTTGTCTTCTGATCTGGTCAGATGACCTGTTTGATTTCCAGCTTTAACCTGTCCATTACGCGTCCCAGTTGTAAGAAAAGCCACTGTTGTAAGGCCGCAGATAGCTGTAACAGCTAGTATAACATAGGTACGGATCAGTGCGGGCTGCAATTGACCCAATACCCTCAGGTCAATAGCGGGAGACATCTGTACTATCTGAGCAGGTAGCTGATAGAGCGTATAAGCAGAGGCAAGAAGACCTGCGAAAAACAAGAAGGTAAAGGTGACGCTCAGCTTTTTGGTGGTAGCTTGCATAACTTTATTTATATTGTTTATTAAGTTCAATTAGAAAGTTTGTAATCTCATCTACTTTGAGTACATGGTCAATTTCAGTAAGCTGCAGAGCAGCACTAGGCATAGTATCTATCATACACTCTGTCGGATCCTGTACGATGGTAAGCCCACCTCTTTGTTTAATCTTCATCATGCCTACGGCACCATCCCGGTTAGCACCCGAGAGTAGAATACCTACCAGTTTATTTCGGTATACATAGGCGGCTGTTTCCAGGGTTACGTCTATGGCAGGCCGTGAATTATTGATCATCTCTTCGGTAGACAGGGAGAAGCTGTTTCCAAGCTCCACTGATAAATGGTAATTGGAAGGAGCCAGGTAAATCCCCCCTTTTTTTATATTTTCTTTGTCGCTGGGTTCTGTAACGGGCCTGATGCTTTTGATGGATAATGCTTCGACAAAACCATTACGAACATGCTTCAGACGATGCAGACACATGATAATCGGCAGCTCGAAATCAGCAGGAAGCTGGGAAAGTATTTTGGTAACTCCCTGGAAACTGCCGGCTGACCCTCCAATGACCACGGCTTTATAAATATTGCTTAGTTTGAACTGGCTCATGTTCTGATCTTCCCTTGAGCTTTACCTATTCTTTAATTTTTTTGTAAATCTTCTCTTCATTATTCGCTACGATAAAGCGGTTGGCAATTTCACACCAAATCAGCGACTCTTTGGAGCCAATGGCCAGGTAACCGTATTTAAACAGGCTTTCGTGCAGCATTTTGAGGACTTTATTCTGCAGGTTCTGGTTGAAATAAATCATCACATTACGACAGAGGATCAGGTCAAACTTGTTGAAGGTATTGCCTCTGACCAGGTCGAAATTGCGGAAAGATACTTTCTCAAGCAGGGAAGGGTCAAATATTGCTCTGCCGTTCTTTTCTTCGTAGTAGTTCTTCAGACTAGCCGTACCCTGGTAGCGAATGTAGTTCTTCTCGTTAAGCTCCATGTTTTTGGCAGAATATTCTGCTTTCATAGCTCTGGCCAGGATCGGTTTATCTATGTCAGTGGCGATGATGTTCACTTTATGGAGAATCCCCATCTCTTTCAGCAGGATAGCCATAGAAATCACCTCTTCTCCTGAAGAACAGCCAGCATGCCAAATGCTAAATGACTCATGGTTCAGTAGGATATTGGGGATGATATGATCCCTTACCTCTCTCCAGAAGGAAGGGTCCCTGAACATCTCAGTAACATTGACCGTGATCTCCGCCAGAAAGGTCTCGAAGAAAACTGCATCATCCTCTACTTTTCTGAGCAGCTGGTCTACAGAAGCAAACTTATACAGCTCCAGGATACGCTGTATTCTTCTCTTGTAAGAAGACATGGCGTAGTCGGTGAAATCATAACCGTACCTGCTCTTTACGATTTCTGTTATTCTTCTTATATCGGCTATTTCTATTTCCTGCATTTTACTGTTGAAGGTTCTGTTATCACCCGATCCGGTAATGATTTTCTGACTATCAAGCATCTTTTATATATAATTTATATAAGGCTGTTATATTCCTGCTGGTCATCACAAAATAAGTGAAAATCATAGAAGCCTAAGCGCTTGCGGGTGTTGCCCTGCTGATATACTATGTAATGTTGAGAGTGGCTACCGGCAGATTAAGGATGCAATGCTTATGCATGTCGTTTTCTTTACAGATACATGTTGCAAGGCCAGATATAGTCGGTCTGCTCAAAAAAAGGATAGCAGCAAAAAAAATTAAGCCGCGTACCCTTATATGAGTAGCGGCTCGATATGCTAAACTTCGGACGCTTACTGGTGAGCGCCCACAATCACTTCCTGTATATTTTCGGCTATAAGATACTTTTGCGCCACTTCCTGCAGACTGGCCGCATCTATTGTATTGATTGTATTCAGGTAGTTTTTGTAAAAATCATAGGTAAGTCCGTAGAGATGGATATTTTTGAACTTTTCGGACAAAGCAAAAGGTGTGTCTACAGATGACATCAATCTTCCAGCCATGTAGTTTTTTACAGTATTTAGCTCCGTATCATTAATGGGTACTTCACGTAACAGAGCCATTTCTTTATAAATTTCATCTAATACCTGAGCGGTATATTCCTTTTTTGCCTCAGTACCTATGATCAGATAACCGGCACTCTCCAATGCTATTATGCTTGAATTGATGCCGTAGGTCAGCCCTTTTTCTTCACGTATATTGCGCATCAGGCGCGACCCAAAATATCCGCCCAGTATGGTGTTCAGCACCTTCATTTTATGAAAATCCGGGTGGTCTTTGGTAAAAAGGGGGCAAGCCAGCCGTATGGAAGACTGCAGATTATCCGGGCGCTCTATTACCACTCTTTTGGTTTCTGCCCTTACCGCTGGTGGCAATACGTCTTCAGCAGGCAAAGGCACTTCCAGCGTCAGATCGCCAAAGTATTGCTCTACTGCCTGTAGCACTTCAGTACTAACATCACCAGCTACGACAATTTCCAGTTTATTTCTAAGTTTATGCTCAAAAAAGGATACCAGGTCTTCCTGATGGATAGCCTCTATGGCCTGATCATCCAGAGATTTTCCATAGGGATGTTTTTCTCCAAAAAGCGCCGCTTTGATGCCTTTGGAGGCCAGTACATTGGATTTCTGGTTGTTTACCTTCAGGTGCTGCTGCTGTATGTTCTGCAACTTATGCAGATCTTCTTCCGGAAAAACAGACTCGGTGATCAGTTCTCTGAGTATCTCAAAAAGAGGATGAATATGTCGGGCGAGGGTATACACCTCTGCAGTGGAATAGTCCAGCCCCGGAGAGAGCTGCAAAAAAGCTCCGTACTTATCTACTTCGTAGGAAATGCTATCTGAATCTTTGGTGCGGGTACCTTCTGATAACATCTTGATCGCAAAAAAAGCAGCACCATCTTTTTGCTCGTGCCTGATGCCTCCATGCCTGAACACCAGTTCCAAACCGACCACTGGCTGTTTGCCGGAACGAATAATATGTACCGGCACGCCATTGCGCAGGAGAGTAGTTTCTGCTTCCAGGAAATCAACATGCCTGATAGGTCTGGCGGGTGGTGCCACTTTTCTGTCTAATGCCATAAATTGTCCTTATTTCTATCTTCCGTTGTGTGCCAGCAGGCCCTGCTTGCTGGCGAGGTAATAATACTCTTTATACTTGTTATCAAAATCTATCTCATCCGGTACCGCCTCTTCTGCCGCAGTCAGGAAACACTTGGCCCAGCCCTTCAGCAGTAATGCCTGTAATACTTCTTTTAAGATATTCTCATCCACATCCAGTTCCTCCAGCAGATGGCTGAAAGGGACCACAAAATAGAGTTCGTCCAGTACGTCAAATTCCAGGTCCGTCATGTTGTGAGTTGGCTTTAAGCTGCATAGCGACGTGCTTTCCACTGATAGCCGCCAAAGTTAGCGACTATCCCAAAGAAAACAGCATACGCTGAGTAAATTAACTGCAGCAACACAAAGTTTAGGATATGGAGCTTTTTATCCATATTTCTCAATACTGTATCCAGTAGCAAAAACTCCACTGCCCCCTTGGCCAGTAAGATGCCCAGGAATAAACCCAACGGGAAGTAGCCCGCCATCGTCATCAGAGCGATTGTGATCAGGGTAGCATGAAAACCAAATATTAGCAGCGCCAGGGCAGCTGTGCTGAGCTTTTTGTGCAGCTTCCACTTACCGGCCCAGCGTTTTCGCTGGTAGTAAAAACCACGCAGATCAGGCTGCGCCCTGGTTTGCACCACCGCTTCACGGTTTTTGAGGAAAGCGAGCTGCCCCGGATACTGCTGAAAAATTTTTTGCAGCAGAAATTCATCATCACCGGAAGGAATATGCATACTACCGGCATAGCCTTCTACCCGCTCGAATGCACTCCTCCGAAAAGCCAGGTTGGCGCCGTTGCACATATTGGGGGCACCAGCCTGCATACAGGCCGCCCCCGTCCCGATCAGGCTGGCAAATTCTATGGTTTGCAGGCGCTCAAAAAGATTTTTCTCACAGCCAAATGTTACCGGTCCGGACACCAGTACCAGGTTTTGGCAACTCATAAATGAAAGGATGTGGGCCACCCACTGAGGCTGTACCCGGCAGTCGCCGTCGGTAGTGATAATAAACTCCCCGCTAGCCTGCCGGATCGCCTGGCTGAGCGCCAGCTTTTTGTGAGAACCTGTGAAGCCAGCCGGTACATCCAGACTGAGCAGGCGTAAAGAAAAACAGTGGGCAGTATAGTCTTCTACCAGTGAGGCGGTAGCATCTTCCGAATCATCATCTACTACGATCACTTCCAGTTGCGCTTCACTGAAATGTGTTCCGTCAGGCCAGCACTGCCGGTCAAGGTCTGCCAGTAATTGTTGGATATTTGCAGCCTCATTACGCACCGGTATGATCACGCTCACCCTGTCCGAAGGCTTATGCGCTCTGACCGGATAAAAATACCTGATGCTCCGCCAATGAAACCACAGAAAGAGCGTTAGCAGGCAATATACACAGGTAAGCAGGCTGGCGATCAACAGCATATTTTCAGGTTCATCGCTGCAAAGGTAACTAAATTCAGGCTTCCTTCCAGCCTGCATTGGTTTACTGAATTGCGGGTCGTATCTTGCCTGCTCCCGGAATTTTGATATAACTGGCAAAGATGGAAAAGGAAGCTTTAGAGGAGAAAGTCATCCTGGGCATAGACCCCGGTACGCAGGTGATGGGCTATGGGGTGCTGATGATCAGCCGCGACAAAAACCGGAAGCAGAAGATTGACCTGTTACAGTACGGGGTCATCCACCTGGCCAGATACAAGCAGCATGAGCTGAAGCTCAAAAAAATTTTTGACCGCGTACTGGGTCTGCTGGACGAATATGCACCGGATGAAGTAGCCCTGGAGGCACCGTTTTATGGCAAAAATGTGCAGTCTATGCTCAAGCTGGGCCGGGCACAGGGCGTAGCTATGGCTGCTGCCCTGAGCAGGGAAATTCCGATTGTTGAGTATGCACCCAAAAAGGTAAAACAATCCGTCACCGGCAATGGTAATGCATCCAAGGAACAGGTAGCCCATATGTTGAAAAATTTGCTGAAGTTTCCGGCTGAGCCTACTGTCGAGCAGCAACTGCTGGACGCTACCGACGCCCTGGCGGTGGCCCTTTGTCATCATTACCAGAAAGCTACTCCAGCGCGACAGGCCAAGAGCTGGAAAGCCTTCGTAACTGATAATCCAGACCGAATTAAAGGATAATACCATGAGCAGACCTCCACACAGTAAAATTCTCCTGCAGTTTAACGAAGAATTTAACCGTACCAAATCCAAGATCAGAAGCGAGCTGTCGTCTATTGCCCGTACAGGAAATAATATCTGGCTGGCTTTTGACGAAGGTTCCGGCCTGCACCGCCTACATAAGACAGCAGAGGGCTACAGCAGGCACATACGCTTTGCCCTCAAGGATTATATAGACCTGCCAGCCGGCGAGGAGGAAGAAATAGATATTGAAGGGATTTCCTATGCTGATCATTACCTTTGGGTAGTAGGCTCTCACAGTCTCAAGCGCGACAAGCCCGACGATATGGAAGACTCCATCAGCAAGCGTATTCGCTGTTTGAGCAGGATCAAAAACGACCCTAATCGCTACACCCTGACCCGTATCCCGGTGATCCTGAGTGAGGAAACGGGTGAATATGAGCTTTTTAAGATGCACCCTCATCCCGAGAACCCGGAGATCATACTATCTGCCGCCAAACTCAAGGCCAAGGAGGATTACAGCGAACTTAGCGAAGAACTTCGCTACGACCGGCACCTCTGCAAATTCATGGAAATTCCCGGCAAGGACAACGGCTTTGATATTGAAGGGCTGGCGGTCAAAGGTAACCGGATCTTTATCGGCCTCCGTGGGCCGGTACTACGGGGCTATGCCGTGATCCTGGAGGTGGCCGTCAAAGAGAAGAAAATAGGTAAACTCAAGCTCAGTAAGATCGGGAAAGATGGTGCAAAATACCGTAAGCATTTTGTGCATCTGCAGGGGATGGGTATCCGCGAGCTGGCTTTTGCTGATGAAGACCTGCTGATCCTGGCCGGACCTACGATGGACTGCGACGGAGCAATTTCGCTCTACCGGATGAAAGGAGGTCCGGCTGATGAGGAGGAAAGCCTCACCTACCTGGACGAAATAGAGCAACTTTTTCATGTATCGCTGGGCCATGAAACTGCCTACGGTAAGGATAAAGCTGAAGGCATGACCCTTACCGAAGACCACAAACTGCTGGTAGTCTATGATGCCCCGAGCGAAGAGCGGGTAGTAGGCGAAACCGATGCTTATGCCGATGTGTTTGATTATGCGTGATTTATTTCTTACCCCTTTCTACTTTTAAACTTTTACCCAACACCCTCAACATTTAACTTTTCTATGAACAACATCGCCATTATTTTTGATATGGATGGAGTGATCGTGGATAACCACCAGTTTCACCTCAAATCCTGGTTGCAGTTTTTTGAAGAACATGGCGTATCCATGAGCGAAAAAGAATACAAGCAGAAAGTGAACGGACGGACTATGGGGGAGATTCTACCCAAAATCCTGGGACGCGACATGACAAAAGAGGAAATCCGTGAGCTGGGAGGACAAAAGGAAGCCAAATACCGGGAAATGTACCGCCCGCACATCAAACCTGCCGAAGGACTGCCCCAGTTTCTGGAAGAATTAATAAAAAACGAAACCCCTTTCGCAGTGGCAACTTCAGCCCCGCCAGAGAATGTTAAATTCACCTTGGAAAATACCGGTCTGAGGGAGCGCTTCACCACCATCATTGACGATACCATGGTGAGCAAAGGCAAGCCCGACCCGGAAGTGTACCTGACTGCCGCTAAAGCATTGGATATGCCGCCGGAGCGCTGCATTGTGTTTGAGGATGCCATCCTGGGCATTCAATCCGGTAAAAATGCCGGGATGAAAGTAGTAGGCGTCGCCACCACCCACAGCCGGGAAGAACTGGAAGCAGAAGATACCGATTACGTGATGGATGATTTTAGCGGGCTTACGCTGGAGAAGCTGCTGGCAGCACTCAACCTATAAATTGGTTATTATCAGAACTCAGCCATTAGTACGGAACGAAACGTAACATAATAAGCTTTACTAATAATACTACAGCAGATATAATTCTGTAAATTTACTATTGATACAAACGCAGTAAAATTGCTTAGTCACACGCCACTTATAATAATGAAAGCAGTAAAAGTATATTTGTTTCTTTTCTTTTTCAGCCTCTTAGGTGTAAGTATGGTCTCCGCCCAGCAAACTTCCGGCATCAAAATAGCCAAATTGAAGTACAATGGCGGAGGCGACTGGTATGCTAATAAAACAGCCTTGCCCAACCTGATTGAGTTCTGTAACCAGTATCTCAACACCCAACTGGCCATGGAAGAAGAGGTAGTAGAAGTTGGAAGCCCTGAGCTTTTCCTGTACCCTTATGTGTACATGACCGGCCATGGTAACGTGGTCTTTTCTGACGAGGAGGCCGAGAATCTCCGTAAGTATCTGATCTCCGGCGGCTTCCTGCACATTGACGACAACTACGGACTGGATGAATTTGTGCGTATTGAGATGAAAAAGGTATTTCCCGAACTGGAGTTTGTGGAGCTACCCGAAGACCATCCCATCTACCGACAAAAATATAGTTTTGACAAGGGACTGCCTAAGATCCACGAACATGACGGCAAAGCTTCGCAGGGTTTTGGGCTGATGTACGAAGGCCGCCTGGTCTGTTTCTACTCTTTTGAGAGCGACCTGGGTAATGGCTGGGAAGATCAGCGCATCCACAACGACCCGGAAGAAGTAAGGCAGCAGGCACTCAGGATGGGCGCCAACATTATCGCCTTTGCTTTTACCCAAAACTAGTATGTAGTGTACCTACATTTAATTACTCATTTTTAGGGCAAAATTTGCTAAATTCCCTCTCCTGAGTATATTTATCATACAAACAATCATCGCCTACCAAACAATTAGGCCTCACAAGCAATTTTCTATTAAGATTTAAAATCAAACCTCTATTCAAGTGATCATCATAGCATTCTTTATTGCACACTGGTACATTTCATTATTCTGCCAGACCTTCTTTCTGCACCGTTATTCTGCCCACAAGCTATTCACCATGAACCGCTTCTGGGAACGCTTCTTTTATCTGTCTACCTGGATATGGCAGGGGTCTTCATACCTGAGCCCCCGTGCTTATGCCGTACTGCACCGCATGCACCATGCCTACAGTGATACTGAAAAAGACCCGCATTCACCGCATCACAGCCATAACCTGTTTGACATGATGTGGAAGACCAAAAACATTTACAACGAGGTGCTTTACCATCAGGTAGAAGTGGAACCCCGTTTTACCAAAGATGTACCTGAGTGGAAAGCTTTTGACAGATTTGCCGATCACTGGGCCATTCGCGTAGGCTGGGGCGTATTGTATAGTCTTTTCTATATCTGGGCGATTTCCATTGCCGAACTTCCCGGTACGCACTGGGCCATGTACGCGCTGCTGCCCATCCACTACCTGATGGGACCGATTCACGGCGCCATCGTTAACTGGTGTGGCCACATGTACGGCTACAGCAACTATGACAACCGCGATAAGTCCAAAAATACGCTGGTATTTGACTTTTTGATGCTGGGCGAACTGTTCCAGAACAATCACCATCGCCTGCCCAAGCGACTGGACTTTGCCGCCAAATGGTTTGAGATTGATCCCAGCTATCCGGTGATTAAGGTGCTGCAGACCTTTGGTATCATCAAAGTCAATAAGCTCAAGAAAGCCTAGCACCTTCCTGCTTAAAACTCATTCACCGCCTTTTGCTCAGCAGAAGGCGGTTTTTTTGTGCGTTTCCTCTTCTGTTGATACTGAACCTGAAGAAAATTTTTGCGATAACTAATAATTTAGTTGATAAACTAATAAATTAGTTATACCTTGGTTTTAAGTTCAGCAAAAAGAATCACGACATACATGAAAAAACCTCAACCCCCAGTAAAAGAGCTGACCAAGGCAGAAGAACAGGTAATGCAGATACTGTGGCAGATCAATAAAGGTTTTGTCAAAGATATACTGGAAAAAATTCCTGAGCCTAAACCTGCCTACAATACTGTGTCTACCATTGTGCGCATTCTGGAGAAGAAAGGCTTTGTCACCTACAACGCCTACGGCAAAACACACGAATACTACCCGCTCATCAGCAAGCAGGAGTACAGCAGCTACTTCCTGAAAAACTTTGTGGGCAGCTATTTTGGCGGCTCATTCCATAAGCTGGTTTCTTTCTTTGCCAAAGAAAATGACATGGACATCCACGAGTTTGAAGAGATGATGAAGTACGTGGAGCAGGACCTCAAGGACGAGGACGATCAGGACAAACCCGAAAAATAGCCGCCTATGCGCCTGATCAAAGAGAAGCCGATAATCCTGGTCCCCCTGCTTCTGCTAGGTGCCTTTTTTCTGCTGCCCCTGCTGGATACAGCAAAAAGCAGCAAAACCAAACAGGCATCCGTAGCCCGAGAGGAATTTCCCGCTACCGGCTTTCCTGATTATGATCTGCTACCGGCTGAGCTGAAAAGACGCATGGAAGAATTGGTAAAGGAAGATACGCTCCACATGTACCACTTCGCTTATTTTTTTGAAGTGGACGACATTAACCGGCATTACTTTCTGGACGATAATCCGCAAAACACAATCGTCAGCTCTATGCCGGTAGAAAATAAAGAAACACTATCCCTGGTGGACGATAGGCTGGAAGGAAACCGGCATGGATTCAGGATGGAATTTCATCCGGAAGACATGGAAATACGCAGTGCCAAAGAAGCCCGTAAAATTAGAAAAATTGTGCACAGAAGGAGAGTAGAGTATGTTTTTCCCATAGAAGAAGCTGACTTTCGCGAATTACGGGTCGGTATATTTAAAGATACCCTTCGCCGAAGTTATGTTGATGACCGGGAAATGCCAGATACCAAAACGTATCGCTACCAGGATGTTGACCATGTTCCTGTACCCGTCAGGGGAATAAGTTATTTCCATGATGTGATACAAGCTTACCTGGAGGAAAAGCTACTGTACTTTAGCTTTTATGATATGGAAGGGGACATCACAGCAGAATTTACCATAGGGACAAAAGCCGGTTCGCCGCAAGTAGTAGATGGCTTTAGCAGCCGCTACCCTGAGCAGGACGAAGCCTACAAACTGGACGGCCTGATTGTTAAAGCCCTCAACGAGCCTAAAGTCCGCTGGCAACGTGCCTTGAAAAATGGTAAAAAGGTAAACACCCGGGTGAGCATGACTTTCAATTTTGCCTTTGACGAAGAAGGAAACCTTAACCTGAATATGTCGGAGCTTAATCCGGCTACCAAAGCATTTTAAATTACCAAAGCAAACTAATATGAACCATCTGCTTATCTATTTGCTGGAAAGTAGTATTTGCCTCGGGCTATTCTACCTCTTCTACCTAGTGG
>CAZFFW010000055.1:0-28957 GCA_964518125.1 uncultured Porifericola sp. | reverse complement strand
CTGGATGGAGAAAAACTCCCCTTAACTATTGTCAATGATCACCTCAAGCAAAGTATCATTTACTACGGAGAGAAAAAAGACAGTTGGGGTGGCAGTGGCAACCTGCGTATCGGCAGGCGCTTTGAAGAAACACTGGAAGGGGCTATTGTTGACGAATTTGCCGTTTTTGACAAAGTCCTCAGCGACCCGGAAGTAGCTTATCTCAGCAAAAAAGAGGAGCATCTGGAGACTTTTATGACGGAAGATCAGCGAGATAAACTGATGCACTACTACCTGCAGCATTACCAACCTGAATACCAAAAGCATTATACGCAACTTACCAAAGAGCGGGGCAAAGCCAACGAAATTCTCACTGCTCAACCGGAAGTGATGATCATGCAGGAGCGTAGCCATCCCCGCAAAACCTTCATCCTGAACCGGGGCGCTTACGACGCCCCTACCCGCGAGGTACAGCCCAATACGCCGGAAGTAATCATGCCATTCCCGGATGACCTTCCCCGTAATCGCCTCGGGTTGGCCAAGTGGCTGATCCATGAAGATAACCCACTTACAGCTCGTGTGGCGGTTAACCGCTACTGGCAGATGCTATTCGGCCAGGGATTGGTCAAAACTTCCAATGATTTTGGCAACCAGGGAGAACTTCCCTCCCATCCTGAACTGCTTGACTGGCTGACAATTGAGTTTCGGGAATCCGGCTGGGATGTGAAGCAGTTGCTTAAGCTGATGGTGATGTCGGCCACTTACCAGCAGTCATCCGTAGCCGAGCCGGAAAAGCGGCAGGCAGACCCAGAAAACAAATGGATCGCTCGCGGACCCAGTTATCGCATGCCTGCCGAAATGATCAGAGATAATGCATTGGCAGCCAGTGGTTTACTCAATGACACCATCGGCGGCCCCAGCGTCAAGCCTTATCAGCCCAAGGGTCTGTGGAAAGAACTGGCGACACGGAATGTCACCGTATATGTGCAGGATACCGGCGATGATTTGTATCGCCGTGGCCTGTATACCATCTGGAAGCGGAGTTCGCCGCCACCTTCCATGATCAGTTTTGATGCTTCGGAAAAATATCTATGTACCGTCAAACGACAGGCGACCAACACGCCCCTGCAGGCTTTGGTCTTGCTGAACGACCCTCAGTATGTGGAAGCCGCACGAATGCTGGCCGAGCGTATGATCAAAGAAGGTGGAGCAGCCACCGACGAGCAGATTCTTTTCGGCTTCAAGACCCTCACCAGTCGCGAGCCTGACCAAAGGGAGATGGAACTGCTGAGAAGTTTATACGAAGAGGAACTGGCAGCTTTTAGCGAAGATCCGCAAAGTGCCGCCGAACTGCTCACGGTGGGTGATTATCGTAGGGATGAAACGCTGGAAGAACCACAACTGGCGGCCCTGACAGTAGTTGCCAGTACCTTAGTGAATTATGACGAGGCGGTTTATAAGCGATAGCGAATAATTACAGGTTGAAAGTTTCAGGTTAAAGGTTGTTATCTGAAACTTGCAACTTTCCAAAATGTGAATGTTAGAATTCGGGCCTGAGGCTAGCTGCTAAAGGTACCGCCAGATATATGTCACTCGCGGGAAGCGAGCGACTCATAAAAGTTGAAGGTTAGCAAACTTGAAACCTTCAACCTGAAACATTAAACAATAACAAAATGAGCGATTATTGTCATCAGGATGTAGTTTCAAGAAGGGATTTTCTAAGCAAATCCACCATGGGGATTGGCGGGGTAGCCCTGGCTTCGTTGCTCAATCCGGGTAAGCTATTTGCCGGTAATCCCAATCCTTCTTCCGGAGGCACACTGGATCGCCTGCACTTTGCGCCCAAAGCCAAGCGGGTGATTTACCTGTTCCAGAGTGGTGGCCCTTCCCAGTTGGAGCTTTTTGATTATAAACCGCTCCTCAACAAAAGAATGGGCGAAGAACTGCCTGATTCTGTCCGTGGCGGGCAACGCCTGACGGGGATGACCTCTCACCAGAATTCCTTTCCACTGGCTGGTTCTGTCTACAATTTCAGGCAGCATGGCCAAAGCGGAACTTACGTGAGCGAACTCATGCCGCATACAGCCCAGATCACTGACGAACTTTGCTATGTTAAATCCATGTACACCGAGGCCATCAACCATGACCCTGCGATCACTTTTTTCCAGACGGGATCGCAGCAGAATGGCAGGCCCTCTATTGGTTCCTGGGTAAGCTGGGGGCTGGGTTCTGACAATAACAATCTACCCTCCTTCTGCGTGCTGCTCTCCCGGGGACGTGAGGGTGGGCAACCATTATATGCTAAGCTTTGGGGTAATGGATTTTTACCCTCTCAGTACCAGGGTGTACAGTTCCGCTCCGGCAAAGACCCGGTTCTGTACCTAAACGATCCACCTGGCCTCAAAAAGAACAGCCGCCGGCGGATGCTGGATTATCTCAAAGAACTGCACCAGATACAGTACGAAAAGGTGCATGATCCGGAGATCGGCGCGCGCATTGCCCAGTACGAAATGGCTTACCGCATGCAGACTTCCGTGCCGGAAACCATGGATATTTCCAAAGAACCAGATTACATCTACGATATGTATGGTCCTGAGTCACGCAAGCCGGGTACTTTCGCCGCCAACTGCCTGCTGGCCCGAAGGCTGGTGGAAAGGGATGTTAAATTCGTACAGCTATACCACCAGGGCTGGGACCAGCACGGTAACCTGCCGAATGACATCAAAATAATGGCCAACAGCACAGATCAGCCTTCTGCGGCGCTGATTATGGACCTGAAGCAGCGCGGCCTGTTGGAAGATACGCTGGTGATCTGGGGTGGAGAGTTTGGGCGCACCAACTACTCCCAGGGCCGACTGACTCCTGAAAGCTACGGCCGCGACCACCATCCGCGCTGCTTTACCATCTGGATGGCGGGAGGCGGCGTCAAGAAAGGATTCACCTATGGCGAAACCTGTGAGTTTGGCTACAACATTGCCAGCAACCCGGTGCATGTGCATGACTTCCAGGCTACCATGATGCACCTGATGGGCGTGGATCATGAGCAACTTACCTTTAAGCACCAGGGCCGCCGCTTCCGCCTCACTGATGTGCATGGCAAGGTGGTGAAGGATTTAATTGCCTGATCTTGTGATCAGGATTCAGAGGCTTTCTGCCTATCGGGCCAGAGGCCCTGAGGATATTAGTCGCTTGCTTTTCCACTTGAAGCGAGCGGCTGGATTTTTACAGATGAGTAAATTTTTATCCCTGCAAATTTAAAATTGAATTTTAAATTTGCAGGGATGATTTGTTTGCTTCCTATCTAAAACGGATACATCCGGTACTCAGCTTCTAGCGAGTGAAAGGTCTGAAAAATTGTCTTTCCTTTTTGAATATCAAAAGTGAAATCATGTGATTGTGAGGAGCGGCCTGCTAATTCCAGGCTAACCTTCTGTTCCCCTTCCGGTAGCGGCATGCGGGTGTAATAGATGCTGTGGGGTATCGTCTGCCAGTTGCGGGTGTCGGCCTGCTCGGTAACTGCGTTTACCAGGCTAATGACGGCGCCCAGGTCGTTATTTTGCTCCCGAACGCTGTATTCTGTCGCTTTTTTGACGGCCACTCTCAGCAGTGACATCCCAAACTCCTTCAGCATACGCTGTTGTAAAACCTGGAAAGCAATACCATTGACATCCTCGGCCTTTTCAAGCCTGGCTTCCTTACCTGAGGCATTGATAAGTACTGCCCGGTCAAAAACTGCCGGCCTCTCCAGGTATTTGGGAAAAGCCACCCGGATAAATTCCACATCATCCAGGTTTTTGCGTTCGTAGTCTTCATCATTTTCCAGTTGAAAAGGAAAGTTGAAGCCAAACTCATCATTGGTAAAATTGACGATACCGCCTTCTCCCCTCACCAGTGCAAAGTTGATACTCCACTGGTCCTTGACAGGACCGAGGCCATTGTTCCAGAAAAAAACCAGTTCTCCTCCCTCCTGCGGCTGATGCTCGTACGTCATCCCAAAAATCTCTTCATAACGCTGTTTTTCATTTTCAAAACCCATAATGTGTGCTGTACGCAGCAGGTCCAGTTTTAGCTGATCAGGAGCACTAATGCCAAACATAGGCAGATAATCCTCCCGGTAAATATCAGCCGCGTTACGGTACGCGATGAAAGCATTGTTGTAATCTTTATCCGCTTCGTATATGATCCCCATCAGGTTGTGGACAAAGGCATCGCGGGTATATTTCCCCTCTTTACCCAGCACCCCGGCTTTATACTTACCACTCAATTGCTGTAGTTTGATATTGAGGCGGCGGCATTCTACCAGGGCCTGCTCATTCTGCCCCATTTTCAGGAAGTTCAGCGCCTTATAATAATGCAGCAACAGCAATTCATGATCTTCACCGGTATAAAAGGTAAAATTCGGATTCAGCAGCAGGGAGGTTGCCGTATTCCAGTAGTTGTTTCTCAGGTCTTCTCCCAAAATATAGGCCTGCTCAAAAAAGTCATTACTCTCCTCATATTCCCCCTGTAGGGAGGAAACCACGCCCCGATTGAGGTAATACAAAAGCTTGGCTTTACCCTCCGGGGCTTTTTTGCTACCGGCCAGCACTTTCTCTGCCTTGTCAATTTCCCCCTCGGCAAAATATTCACTGAACTTATAGTTCATTTGATAATAGGAGATACAGGAAAAAGAGAAAAGCAGAAGGAGCAGCCAGGCAGATTTCGTAAAACTTAAAAGGGTTTTGGGAAGGAACATAAAATGTTCTTTTCAGAAAAAAAGGGACGCCGGGAAGATCAGTTGACGATATACTTTTTGATCTTCTTGCCATCTACCCACACCAGTTCGTTGGTTTCCAGGTTGGCCAGTTCCAGGTCTACCTGGTAGAAAGTCACCTGTCGGCGGCCTTCGGAATCCACAATAGAATTGATGGTACCAAACATCATGAAGTCGGCACCCAGTTCGGCACCCCATCGCTTGGCGGTTTCCGGGGAAGCGAACTCCTGCTGGTCAGCGCGTTCTTCACGGATCTTTTCGCGGAAAACCGAATTCTGTACCACTCTCACCATACCGGTACGGACGAATTCTTTTTCTATGTCTTTGATAAAAGTTTCTGCTTCAATATGCTCATGGCTCTTATTGGTAATGAGCCCCACGATGACCACTGGTTTACGATTATTGTAGCGAAAGAAATTCTCTCTCCAGGCAGAATTCAGCGCACTTTCGGATAGAGCCTCCGCTACGCGACGGGAGTCGGCATCGTTCCAGCGGCCGCTTAGGTCAATATCAGATTCTGTACTGACACGGGTGACGGTTTTGCGTCCACAAGAAGACAGCAACACAATAAACACCAATAAAATACTGAGAGAACGAATAAAGATTTTCATGATCGTAAAAATGATATTTGGGTTAATAAGCCATCTGATTAAGGCAAAATTGATACCGAAAGAATGCTCAATCATACGTCTAAGCGTTATATTAGTTAAGCAATGACAGGCAGATTTGCCATTATCAAGGTTTCTCCCAGATATAAAGGTTTATGCTCGCTTAATAGTATAGCTGATAATTTTTGCGAAAAAATGATATTTTTTGTATATTTATTACATACAGTTCCCTTTTGGTAAATACAAGCTGATGTTACACGATCCTTTGATTAATAAAGCAGTGCTGCTACGTGAGTCTGCCAAACGGCTCAATATCTCAACAGAACATTCTGCTGATGGATTTTATTTATCTGATAAGCCGGTAGCCATAGAACTGGAAAGTGCCTGTCGTACCTGCGAAGAAATGGGGCGTTACTTTATCAATGAAAATCACTGGGGAAACTCAAAAAATACACTTGATATTTTTCAGAAACTGGTGGATCATCATGTCATTGATGCAAAACTCAGCAAACGCATGCTTTCACTGATCAGTTTTGGTAAGCTACTCCGGCATGCCAGCGAGCTTAAAGGAAAAAACTGCAGGATCGTACTCAGGAGCCAGCAGATAAAGGATTTTCATGTTTTTACACAAAACCTGCTACTCTCCTGACAATTTCAGACTAATACCTGGCAATCAGTTTGAGATTTAAAAAGCGGGCTGACAGCCGATTGGGAACGGCATACTGACGACTTTGCACATCTTCTACCCAGGTGAAAGAAATCGTATTATCGGCTCCCAGTACATTCAACACCTCCAGGCCGATCCATAAAGAGCGAAAAAAGCTGTTGTCGGTAGTTTTGTTCTGCCGAAAATTCAGTTGTTTATTAAACCCTAGGTCCAGCCGGTTGTATTGAGGACCATCCAGAAAATTCCGAAATCTTTCATTTTCAGGAGGTCCGAAGGGCAAGCCTGACCCAAACTGGTAATTCACATAAACCCTTGTAGAGGGATCGTTGGGCAGGTGGTCCTGGAAAAAAATTCCCACGTTTACAAGCTGGTCAGAAGGCCGGCGAATATATCCCCGCCCATCGCCTTCTATATTTTCACGTGTTCTTAGCAGCCCCAGGCTAAACCATGATTCCGCTCCGGGGATAAACTCTCCGCTCAGCCTGAAATCCACACCCGTAGCATAAGCGACCGCACTATTTTCAGCGAAATAGCGGATACGCACATTATCTACATCATAGGGGATTACATTGGTCAGATGTTTATAATAGAATTCTGATAGCAAGGCAAATTCACGCCCGAACATCATGAAACGATAATCAGCACCGGCGATCAGGTGCAGAGAAGACTGGGCAAGCAGTTCTTTATTCAGATTACCTTCACGATCACGCAGCTCCCGGTAAAAGGGAGGTTGCTGGTACAAACCGGCTGCAAAGCGAAAAACCACATCCCGAACCCCTTGTGGTTTCATGGAGTACTGTAGGCGCGGACTGATCAGCCACTGCTGATTCACCGACCAGTAATTCATTCTTAAACCGTATTGTAGGCTGTGTACTGCATTAAAGTCAGTGCTATTCTGCAGAAAAGCAAAGTAACGGTGAGAGTTTAACGCAAGTTTATTTTGTATACTTCGGTTGATCGTTGCGTAATCGGCTGAATCGCTCAGGGAATACTCCTGCACTACATCATCTATCAATTCCTGGGCATATCCCAGCCCGAATTCCAGGGTATTCCGCTCATTCAGGATCATGGCATGCCTGTTTTCCAAATTGATGATCTCCGCCTCAAGGCGGTTTCTTGCATGGGCATAATTGGTACCGATTCCCAGAGTAGTGGTGCAGCGGTTAAAATTCTGTGCGCCGGGGGTAATATTGATATCACACAGGCGGTAGCCGGATTCCAGGTCAAAATATTCTCTTTCGCGTGTGGACACCCTTGAAGTAATCACTTTGGTTGTCCACCAGTCACGCAGGCGATGCGTAAGTTTGAGGCCAGCCTGATAAGTGGTATAATCCAGCGTTTCCTGCCCATCATAGCCTACAAATAACCGGAAAGGACGGTCCAGTGTACCAAAAGTAGTCTCGCGGCTTTCGGGCCTTACCAAGTATCGGTTGTTGGCAATGGCTCCCAATATACCCAGTTCGGTCTTCAAGACTGCGGGGTCATTGTCCAGGTCTATGGTCAGGTAAGACTGAAAATCAAGGAATCGCGGGAGATACTGCCCATCTGTCTCCAGGGTATTGAGCAGGTACTGAGCCGTTTTGTATCTGCCGCCCATCAGGTAGCGGACACGCTTGTCGGGGCTACTACCTTCCAGGTGGATGCCGCCATTCAGGAGGCTTACAGTAGCAGAGGCGCGGGTCTGATCCGGCTGTTTATAGCTGACATTCAATACGGAAGAAAGCTTATCTCCGTACTTAGCCTGCCAGCCACCTGATGAAAAGGTAACCCCACCTACCAGGTCAGGGTTGATAAAACTAAGGCCTTCCTGCTGCCCGGCACTGACCAGAAAAGGACGGTACACGGGTATATCATTGACATAAACCAGGTTTTCATCATAATTACCGCCCCTTACCGAATAAGCGGAAGACAATTCATTATTGCTGGTAACACCGGGAAGGGTTGCCAGTACCTGGTTAAAATCCCCAAAAGTAGATGGAATATTCTGGGCAGCCTCAGGCTCTATGGTCATGACGCCCGCTTCTCTTCTCAGTTGCTCATCGTCCTGCTGCCCACTGATTTCCAGTTGCTCCAGCACCCGAACAAAAGGTGCCAGCACAATATCCAGGCGAAGCGTATCACCTGCATCTACGTCTATTTGCAGGTTTTGGGGCTGGTATTCCAGATGAGTGAATAGTAGCTGATATTCTCCGGGGGGAATCTTCAGGCTGAAGTAGCCATCAATGCCGGTAGCCGTACCGAAGCCACCGTTTTCACCCAGGCTGACATTCACATCGGGGATAGCCGTGGATGTGCTATCCTGTACAAAGCCTTCTACCACCGCCGACTGGGCAGCAAGATGCTGCATACTGCTTAGGAATAAAAGTAGCAGCAGCGATACAGCAATTGTCAGATGTAACTTGTGGCAGAACTTTGGCAAGGCTTGCATAAAGTGAATAAAAAAAGCGCAGGCAGCATATTCAGCTGCATAATATCAAAGATTGGCAGCAAGAGTGGCCTTTTTGAGACCGGCAATGGTTTCCACAGGATCAGCTGCTGAAAAAACAAAACTACCAGCAACCAGCGCATTAGCTCCCTGCTGCACCAGCATGGGTGCATTCTGGTCAGTGACCCCACCATCCACCTCTATCCAACAGGAGGCTTCTTTCTCCCACATAAGTTCCTGCAGCTTATCCAGTTTCGCATAGGTATTAGGGATGAAGCTTTGGCCTCCAAAGCCGGGATTGACCGACATCAGCAATACCAGGTCTACATCACTGATGATATCTTCCAAGAGGTAAACCGGCGTGTGCGGATTAATCGCCACCCCTGCCTTGCAACCCAACTCACTGATCCGGCTAACCGTACGATGCAGATGCGTACAGGCTTCCAGGTGTACGGTGATGCGTGCTGCTCCGGCGTCACGAAAAGCTTCCAGGTAATTATCCGGCTGCTGAATCATCAGGTGCACATCCAGCGGCTTTTGAGCATGTCTGCGAATGGCAGCACACACCGGAATTCCAAAGGAAATATTGGGCACAAAGATACCGTCCATGATATCCACATGTATCCAGTCGGCTTCACTGCGGTTGAGCATTTCCACATCCCGCTGAAGGTTCCCAAAATCGGCTGATAATACAGAAGGGGCGATGGCGGTCTCTTTCATTTTATCCTTTTCGCACAAAGCTAATCAAAACTTGATAATTTTGAGGGTGTCTGATGCAGATGCTGTCATGATGTGCATGATATAAACACCACGGCTGAGATTACGCATATCCAGGGTAAGAGAGTTTCTGTTAAAGGTAGTGTATTCCTTTTGCATCACCAGGCTACCCTGCGGGCTATAGAGATCAATATTCAAAGGGGCTTCCAGGCTGCCTTCCAAAGGTTCAATGAACAGATCACTGTTTTCTACTGGGTTGGGAAAAACCTTGAAGTGATGGTTCATTTTTAGTTCTTCTACCGGCAGCAGGTAATTTTCCCTGATCTTGTTGTAATCGGGTATGCCGTAGCCGGTTTCGTTATCCGGCGTAAGGGCTTTATCTCCCGAGCGGCGGATTTTGTCCATAATTTCAAGCACTCCTGCTTCGGGAAAAGCCTCCCAGATACCCGCCGCAAAACCCGCAATCAGCGGAGCAGCAAAGGAAGTACCATTAGAACGAGTAACCCTGCCGGCACCATCTACTACCACCGTCTGCAGGCCGAGAGCAGATACATCTGGTTTGATACGACCGTCAGCAGTGGGTCCAAAGGAACTAAATGAAACTTTATTACGCCCGGTGCTCACTGCCCCTACCGCCAGCACATCTGCGGCATCAGCGGGAGGAGACACATAGCGCCAGCTGCCGCTGCCTTCATTACCGGCACTTACCACGCAGAGCATGCCTTTCTCTGCCGCCATATTCAGGGCATTGGTAATAGAGGCTGTGAGTCCGTCAAGGTCCTCATAGCTGTAATCCATCCCGGAGTCATTGAAAGTGGTATAGCCTAGCGATGTACTGATGATATCTGCGCCGGTACTATCAGCAAATTCAGCAGCAAATAACCAGTTATATTCTTCTATCCTATATTCAGAACTAACATCCTCGGTGACACAAAGCAGGAAATCAGCCCCGTAGGCGCCTGCCTCCAGTTCCCCTTCTTTGTAAGCCCCTATACAGGAAAGTGCTTCTGTACCGTGCTGACCGTAGCGGTAGACATCCTTGCTATTACCCACAAAATCATAACCGGGTAGCATTCGTCCATCATCAAAAATATGCCTGAAATAAGAAACAGTATCTACTCCCCGGAAGCCTCCGTCAAGAACGGCGATCAACAGACCTTCACCGTTAAATCCGTCGGCATGCATATCATCTATCCCCAACATGTCATTCTGCTCTAAGTTGAGGAGTTGGGAACTTCTTTTATCCCTCCGGACAGGCTCAGACCTACCGATGGAAGAACCTGCCTTTCGGCTATCTCCCCGGCTCTTTGGTTTTACCAGTTCTGTATGAACCACAAAATCCAGCGAGTCCACCATACTCAGTTCCTCGGGGTCTAGTTCTGCCAGTACACCGTTAAACCAGCGGGTACGATAGTAAACTTCAGCTCCCAGCTCATGCAGCGCACTGATGTAAGCCTCATTTACGGGGAGATCAGTATAGGTAAGGGGAATATTTTGTTTGATTCTTCTCTCCACGGCTCTCTCAGAGAGGAAAGCAGTAGGATTATCCAGCGTATAGGTAAGGGTATCTTTATCTATAAAAAAGACCATATACTGCCCCTGCTGCGCAAATGCTGCATAGCCGGGTAATATCAGGCATACCATGAAGATCAGGAAATGTAGTTTATTCTTCTTTGCCATAGGCTATCAGTGTTTGGCGGTATATCCGCCCGGATTCTAGTAAACCCAAACCAATACATTCAGGCTCACTGGCACAATACTGCAATCTAAGTGATTTTTTATAAATCAAACCCAGATTTTCCGCATAGGTTTCTGAAGCCTGTATATTGGTAATGATCGTATCCTGGCTCTCTGTCTGAATGACGGTAAGTGTATTGATAAACAGATTGCTGTCCAGAGGACTATTGATCTCCTCCAGTAACATCGGACTGGTGCTTCTAAGTTCGTAATTGTCAAGCTCTCTGCTGTTTAGTGCGTTGGCATCCCACTCCAGTCCGGGCCTGAAAGGAAAGACCAGTTTGACGATGGGCACATTATTTTCTACCACTACGATGCGCTGCGGGCTTTTGCGTGCCGTCCATACAGAGTCCAGACGCCATTCCTGGGAGGCCTCCAGCCTTACGAGCCTTTCCAGACGATATACTACTTCTCCTCCCTGACCAGGAAAAGAGTCGGCGACCACCTCTCTAAGCTGGTACTGTTGGGTATCGGGTTCGGAGATCAGCGAATATTCAATGGTTTCGACCTGGTAATCGGAATAGCGGCCCACTTCCAGTGGGAAATAGCTGATCCCCAGCCGGTTATTTTGTGGCGGAAGCGTCTCACTTTCACATGCGGCGATCGTTGCGCCTATAAGTACAAAAAACAGAATGACTCTCACGATAATCTGGATGGTAATGTCGTGAATTTACACTAGTAACTTGAGAATGAATGAAATATTTTGAGTCATTCAGCCAGATGTGAGATACTGGCAAAAAAAAACGGACTGCTGCCCGTTTTTGGTGTCAAATTCAAGAAAACCTAGCTAATGGATTCCCTGACCCTACGGGTATATTCTCGCAGAGCGGACTTGAAGTCTATCCCTTCGCTTTTCATTCTTTCCAGTATAAAAATCGCAGCCAGGATATGGGTCAGTTTTTCTCCCTCATCTTCACCACCCACCTGAACAGGAAGAGGTTTCTCTTCTACAAGAGCCTCTTCGGCCGCAATCAGTTCTGTCATAGAACAGTTTTCCACAAGTTTTTTTACTTCAGGTATTTTCATAATATCTAACTGATCTTCAGTTTAACTTTTGAATCATTTCAACAACAGCTTCCTCTTTGGTGGAGGCTACTGTGTCCAGCAACGCTCCGTTTTTGAAAACAGCGAAATAGGGCAGGTTAGTCACACCGGCTGCTTTCCGCGCATTGGGGTTCTTCTCGGCATTTACATCCAAAAAAGTAACGCCATTAAAGCGCTCATCTTCCGATAGTCTTTTATATTTGGGCTTGAAAAGACGGCAGCTTCCGCACCAATCTGCATAGTACTTGACAACTACCTTGTCATTTTGGTTAATCAATTCCTGAAACTCTGTATCTGTGGTAAGTTCTACAGCCATTCTGTTTGTTTATTGACTTAATTTGATAGTGTTTTTTCTTGCCTGCAACTTACGAATAACCGCCTGAAAAAGTTTATTGTTTGATAATTTTTCTTAATTGAACCAACATTATTGCCATGGCCCTAAAAACTTTTGTAAAAATTAGTGGAATTAATAATTTAAGTGATGCTCGTTATTGTGCCGGTATGGGTGTAGATGTGCTGGGCTTCAGCTTTGAACCGGACAATACCGACTATATAGACCCCACCAAATATACGGCTATTACCGAATGGCTCTCTGGCGTAGAATTCTGTGCCGAATTCAGCCAGGCGACTGCCGAGCAAATACAGGAAACGCTGCAGCAATACCCACAGGTAGCTTATTTACAGATCAGGCATGCTGATTATCTGCCGGCACTGCAGCTATTACGTATTCCTATCATCCTGCGTCTGGATGCTACCCTGCTGGAAGACTCCTCGGCCCTGCAGGAAATCATGCAAAAATCAGCTGCCGACGTAGCTTATTTTCTTTTTGAAGATGATGCAGCAATACAAAATACGGATCACACAGATATGGTGCTTCATCTCGCCGAACAGTACCCCCTAATACTGGGATTTGGCCTTGATGAGGGAAATGTACTGGCTATCCTGGAAAACAGCCACATCAAAGGTATCGCCCTCAGGGGAGGGAATGAAATCAAACCCGGTTTAAAAGATTTTGATGGCCTTGCTGATATCCTGGAAACGATAGAAATAGACGATTTGGAGTAATACCATTCCTGACAAAGATGAAAATCAGAAGAAAGACCAAAGACTGCCTCAATTGCGGGCTGGGCCTGAGTGAGCATTACAACTACTGTCCGCGTTGCGGGCAGGAGAATAATCACCGCATTGTGTCTTTTGGTGAGTTGGTGAAGGATTTTTTTGTCAATTATTTTTCATTTGACACCAAGTTTACCCGCAGTGTAAAGCCATTCCTGTTTAAGCCCGGTAAGCTGACACTGCTGTTTGTAGAGGGAAAAAGAGCTTCATACGTCAACCCCTTCCGCCTGTACATCATCGTAAGCGTAGTCTTCTTCTTTCTGAGTACACTCTACGTCAAGGAGTCTGTGTCCAAAGTAGGTGACTCCAGTAACGACAAGGTAGCAGTAGACGTTTCTGGGGCTATCCCTGACGAAGAAGCCGACAGTACTCAAAATATTGGCAGCGGGATCAGCGCTTTTAGGGATATCCTGGAAGATGAAACCCTCACCGACCGACAGGCGATGGATTCGCTTAATATCATAGGTAGTCTAACTATGGACTCCACGTCATTCCTGACCAAGACCATCTTTACACAATTGAGAAAGGTGGCACGGCAGGACGTGGAGATTTTCATGGCCTATATAATGCAAAACATGCCGGTGATGATGTTCCTTTTATTGCCTTTCTATGCTCTGCTTCTTAAGCTGCTTTACATTCGCAGGAATGTACTCTATGTCAAGCACCTCATTCATGGTGTACACCTGCATACTTTCACTTTCTTTCTGCTTAGCCTGCTTTTATTACTATACCTGACTACCGAGCATTTACCCGGTCTGCAGGCATGGGTAGAAATTATGGTATTCGTCCTGCTGCTGGTTTATATCTACATTTCTATGTTCCTGGTTTACCATGAGGGCTGGTTCAAAACTCTGCTCAAATTCATTATACTAGGCTTTTGCTACTTTTTTGTCCTGTTAGTCTTCGGTCTGACGGAGGCTTTTATCTCATTCCTGATTTTTTGAGGGTGAATGCTTCCCTAAAACCGTTTGCAGCAGGAGACCGATGCCCACAACAAGTGCACAGCCGATAAAATTGAACCACAGAAATCCAATATCAGTGTTAAAGAAAAGGTAGATCACCGTAATCTGCGCAATGACCGCCGCGATAAAAGCCGCATTAGATTTTACGTATCGGACATAAAAGGCCAGCAGGAAGATACCCAGTATCGTACCGTAGAAGATAGAACCAATGATATTGACAAACTCTATCAGGTTTTCTGCCAGTGAGGCGAAAGTAGCGAAAATGATCGCGATGATGCCCCAGAGCAGTGTCAAAAGGCGTGAGGCGAGCAGGTAGTGATGGTCGCTACCTTCCTTTTTGATGGATCGTTTATACAGGTCAATGGTGCTGGTAGAGCCCAGCGCGTTGAGTTCTGATGCAGTGGAAGACATAGCCGCCGAGAAGATCACCGCCAGCAGCAGCCCTACCAGTCCGTGAGGAAAGTAGGTCATGACGAAAGTAATAAATACGTAGTCAGTATCCCTGGTTTCGGCGATGGGTACAGCCAGGTTGACTAGTTCCTTCACCTCCCCCCTGATCTCAAGCTGCTCCTCCTGTAACTGGTTGACCCTTTCTTTGCTGGCCTGCAGTCCTGCTTCATCCTGGTTTTCTACCGCCTGCAGCATTTCGCGCAGCCCTTCCCGCTTGGCTTCAAAATTCTGCTGGTGTTTGTTTTCCAGTTCTTCCCACTGCCCGGCATATTCGCCCTGTACCACCTGCCCTCTTACCGATTCATTGAAAAAAACCGGAGGTTGATAAAACTGGTAGAAAATAAAAACCAATACCCCTACAAAAAGGATCAGGAACTGCATCGGAACCTTCAGCAAGCCGTTCATCAGCAGCCCCAGGCGAGACTGAGCGACCGATTTGCCCGACAGATAACGCTGCACCTGCGACTGGTCAGTACCAAAATAAGACAAGGCCAGGAAGAAACCACCGGTAATTCCTGACCAGATGTTATAGCGGTCATTTAGGTTAAACTCAAAGTTGACTACATTAAGCCTGTCCATATTTCCGGCTACATCCAGCGCATCACCAAAGGAAACATCATCGGGCAGCAGGTCTATGATCACAAAAGCAGCGATAATCATCCCGCCCATCATTACGGCCATTTGTTGTTTCTGCGTCTGGCTTACTGCCTTGGTACCCCCGCTCACAGTGTAGATAATGACCAGCACGCCAATGACGATATTGGTGATCGTCAGGTTCCAGTCCAGGATAGTAGACACAATAATCGCAGGAGCATAAATGGTAATACCCGCACCCATCCCCCTTTGTACCAGGAAAAGCAGGGCCGCCAGCGTCCGCGTTTTAAGGTCAAAGCGTGTTTCCAGGTACTCGTAAGCGGTGTAGACCTTGAGCCGGTAGTAAATAGGAATGAAGGTGATGGAAAGCACCACCATCGCGATGGGCAGGCCGAAATAAAATTGTACAAAGCCCATCCCGTCCTCAAAAGCCTGTCCCGGGGTGGAGAGAAAAGTAATGGCACTGGCCTGGGTAGCCATGACAGAAAGGCCTACCGTCCACCATTTCATACTATTATCGCCTTTGAGATAGCCTTCTATATTTTTGCTGCCCTGAGACTTATACACGCCATAGCCCACTATAAAAAGCAAAGTACCAAACAGTACTATCAGGTCTAAAGTGCTCATGCGTAGTGGGCGGTGAGAAGGTAAAATAAGAAGATGAGCACAATTAGATTACCAATGACCAGCCAGTACATCCCCGACCATCTTTTAAAAAAGGGAGGCCCTTCCTGTTCTTCCTGCGATACTTGATTCATGGACATGCTTACGATTGAGTTAGTAGGTTCAACCCAAAATTAAAAAATTTGGATAAACCACATCCTCTCACTCACTTTTTCTGAAGATTTGGGTAGTGATTTGAAATACCTTTGCCGGATGGTGTTTACTCTCTTCCCGGCTTTTCTTTGCCAAACAGCCTGCGGAAGAAGCCATCTTCTTTTTCCTTTTCCTGGTTTTTTTCTTCCTCATTTCTGGCCGATGAATGGCTTTCGCCCATTCCTACGCTTCCTTTAATGCCGCTGAGCAGCGATTTCCACCAGTAGTTAAAAAAAGATTTTTCCGGATCACGCACAAAAGCAATTTCGCCTATTCTCAAGGGCTTAGTATGATTATCAGGATTATTGCTTTTAACCACCAGCCAGTTGGCCAGCAGGGATTTAATATTTTCTTTAAGGCTAGGGTCATCAGGATTTTCTTTGCTGAGCAGCTTTATTTTGAGGTCGCGATAGGCAAACTGCATTTCTCCACGTGAATCGTGGCTGTCCAGTTGCATGTCAAATTTAAGGGTAAAAACATGTCCGCTTTCTACCGACGCAAAAGCGGTGTTTTCCAGCATATTGTTCAGGCTGGGGAGCGAAAGTTCGCGCATTTCACCACTGATCCTGTGCAGCTGGTCTTTACGGTGTAGCGGAAAATCCATGTTAAGCTTGAGCAGGCTCTGCCCCATGAAGATGGTTTCTACATCGGCCTCCATCATCAGTTCACGTTTCCACAAACTGTCAATATTGGAAATATTGTAAGCACTCATGTACACATCCTGAAAAGAGATGTTTCCCGGCTTATCTGCATCAGGAGCATGTTCACGGTACTGTATATTGCCTTTGACGAGTAACAGGCTATCCAGCCGGAAAGCTACCGGAACAAGTTTCAGGGATTCCTGCAGCATCGGTTTGGGAGCAGGCAGGGGCGGCTGCATCCTTTTGTCTTTGAACACCTCCAGCAGCGGGTGGACAATGGTAATTTTACCGACCAGAAATGCCTGTTCGCTGATCAGGTAGTGCAGGTCTATTCTCTCCAGCATCAGTTTTTCTACCTGTAGGCTAATCCTGTCAACCCGGTGGCCCACATCCCTGGCAAAGCGATATTCTGATTGCAAAGGCAGCATACTGAAACTGTCTACCATAAGTTCCTGCCGGACAGGATCTGCGGTAATACCTTTTACCTGAAATGCGTACAGGCTATCGCGGCTGGTGAAAGAAGCATCTTCCAGCTTTAGCTCAAATACCGAAGCCTCAGGATAACCGTAATTACGGTTGACAGTGCCCGAATTAATACGCAGGCCCTCTACCCTGGCGCTGATACCGGCTATATCAAAAGACTCCTGCTCCGGGTCACTTTTGATCCAACCAACACCTGCATCATCAATGCTGAGAGAGGAAACTACCAGAGAGTCAAAATACTGGCTGATAAGCGCATGCGCGTCAAACTGCCTGATCTTATCCAGGCTCAGGCTATCGTCTTTGCTTTGCTGACCATAATCAAAAATGCTGAGCCGGGGGCGGCTGATGTTGAGTTTGTCTACGTCCAGAAAACGGGAAGGCACCATTGTCCAGAAATTATTCAGCGACAGCTCAAAATCATCTACCTGTAGGCTTACCCACTTTCTTTTCCTGAGACTGTCGGTCTGCTGTACCCGGCTGCTATCAAAATTAAGCCTGAAATCCTTGAAGGTTACCGACTGCCGGTAAGGGTTCACCTGCATATCAGCGTATTCTACCCGGTAAAGTTCGGAAGAGTAATAAGAAACAGATTTTGTGAAAACGGAATCCAGTACCGGGCTGATCCAGAAATAGACAAAAAGCTGCATACTGATAAATCCAGCCAGCAGAATCAGGCTTAGTAGTGATAGTAATTTGAATAACTTACGGTTCATAGTGCCGGGATGTGGAGTAGCCTAAACTGGACAGATTTTAAATTAACCTGCCAGTTTGTGATTGGTTAAAAAATAGCGCTAAATTTGATCTGAACCTTACAGTATACGTATAAATATTTAAGGTAAAGTTTTTTTACCCTTTATTAATTTACCATGCTTAGAAAGATCAGCATATTGCCCTTAGTACTCGCCTGTTTTCTGGTGGTAGGGCATGCAATCTTTCCGCACACCCACCAGTCGCAGGACTATCAGACAAGTCAGACCAAGCTTATCAATCTGTCCCTGGAAGGAGATTTACTAAACTTACTTTCTAAGCTTTTCTCCCAGGACCTGGGTAACAATCATCTGGAAGATTACAACCAGGGTTCGGAGGATGTACCTGACCTGGTTTGTATTGCGCAGGCTTTCCTGCATACCTTACTTTATCTTGAGACAGATAACGGAAATGTTTCCGTATTCATAACTCCGCAATTTGTCTCAGATCTTCATGCTCGTATCATCGTCAAAGACGCTCCACTGAGAGCACCGCCACAGGCTTAGTTTTTCCCCATCCCTTTTTCTTATTCGTCAGCTATAGCACCATGCTATCAGCTGCCTATCCTATTACATAAGATCAAACTAAGCCATGTTTGAACGTATCATTTATCTATCAGTTAAAAACAAATTCATCATCGCATTGATGATGCTGGCCCTGACGGGCTTTGGCATCTATTCAATGCAGCATATACCTATTGACGCTGTACCGGATATTACCAATAACCAGGTGCAGGTAGTTACGGTATCCCAGTCACTGGCACCACAGGAGGTAGAAAAATTCATTACCTATCCTATTGAGATCAGTATGGCCAACATCCCGGACGTAAGCGAGATTCGGTCTATCTCCCGCTACGGCCTGTCAGTAGTAACGGTCGTATTTGAAGAGGATGTGCCCATCATGCGGGCCCGTCAGTATGTAGGAGAGCAGATAGCCCTGGCGGCTGATGAAATTCCGCCGGGCCTGGGGAATCCTGAACTGATGCCGATTACTACCGGACTTGGAGAAATTTATCAATATACGCTGGAAGTAGAAGAAGGCTACGAAGATCAGTACGATGCCATGGAGCTCCGAAGTATTCAGGACTGGATCGTAAAACGCCAGCTTTCCGGCATTCCAGGCATCGTAGAGGTCAGCAGCTTTGGTGGATTCCTTAAGCAATATGAGATTGCCATCATCCCTGACCACCTTAAGAGCCTTAACCTTACCATTGCGGATGTATTTACTGCACTGGAAACCAATAACCAAAACTCAGGAGGCAGCTACATTGAAAAAAACAGCCATGCATATTATATCCGCGCCGAAGGGCTGATCAGCAAATTACAGGATATTGAAAATATTGTGATAAGCGTACAGCATGGTGTCCCCATTCTGGTCAAACATGTAGCTGAAGTGAAATTCGGGAATGCCAAGCGTTTTGGTGCCATGACCAGTAATGGCCGGGGAGAAGCCGTAGGGGGCATTACGCTGATGCTGAAAGGGGCCAATTCTTCGGAAGCTATTGCCAATGTGCACGACAGAATCGGACAGGTACAGAATTCTCTTCCCGAAGGAGTCGTCATTGTGCCTTACCTGGATCGCTCGGACCTGGTAGGAAGGGCTATACGTACGGTACGGAATAACCTCCTGGAAGGGGGCCTGATCGTCATCTTTGTACTGGTACTGTTGCTGGGAAATTTCAGGGCCGGACTCATCGTAGCATCGGTAATTCCTTTTTCCATGTTGTTTGCTTTTATTATGATGCGGGCATTTGGGGTATCGGCCAACCTTATGTCACTGGGTGCACTGGACTTTGGTATAGTGGTAGATGGCGCGGTGATCATAGTGGAGTCAGTACTGCACGTGCTGTACACAGGTTATGTAGGGCGTAAGCTTTCTCAGCAGGAGATGGACCAGGTGGTAAGTGATTCTGCCGGTAAAATCTTTAAGTCAGCTGCCTTTGGTGTGCTGATCATCATCGTCGTTTTCGTACCCATCATGACCCTGACGGGTATTGAGGGAAAAATGTTCAGGCCTATGGCACAAACGGTAAGCTTTGCCGTACTGGGTGCCCTCCTGCTATCCCTGACCTATGTCCCAATGATGGCTTCTCTTACCCTGAAAAAAGATATCAGTAACCATAAAAATTTCTCTGACAAAATCATCAACGGACTAAGGAAGCTGTATAAACCTACGCTGGAAGCTGCCATAGCACACAAAAAAACAGTAGTAGCTGCCGCATTCGGGCTATTTATACTCAGTGCAGTCAGTTTTAGCCAGCTCGGCGGGGAGTTTATCCCAACCCTGGAAGAGGGTGACCTGGCCATGCAAATGACCATACAGCCGGGAAGCTCTCTGGAGGAAAGTGTTAAGACTGCTACCAAAGCTGAAAAAATTCTACTGGAGAATTTTCCCGAAGTACAGCATGTAGTTTCCAAAATAGGGACAGCTGAAGTTCCCACTGACCCAATGGCGATAGAAGATGGCGACATCATGATCATCATGAAGCCCAAAGATGAGTGGGTGACTACCAATAGTAGAGAAGAACTAGTAGCGCTCATGAAGGAAAAGCTGGATGTAGTGACCGGGGCTAGCTTTGACTTTACCCAGCCTATACAGCTACGCTTCAATGAGCTGATCTCAGGTGTCAAAACGGATATCGCCGTCAAAATTTTTGGCGAAGATATGGACGAACTGTTCAGCAAAGCCAACCAAGCGGCTGATATTATCGCCGGCATAGAGGGGGCCGCCGATATCAAAGTAGAACAGGTAGATGGCTTGCCCCAGCTCATGATTCGCTACGACCGGCAGAAAATAGCGCAGTACGGTCTCAATATACAGGACCTGAATACCATCATCCGTGCAGCATTTGCCGGAGAGCCAGCGGGTGTCATCTTCGAGGGCGAAAGAAAGTTTGACATGGTAGTCCGCTTACAGGAAGACTACCGGCAAAGTGTTAACCTGGACCGCCTCTTCGTCAAAAATGCCTACGGAGAGCAGTTAGCCGTCAGCCAGGTCGCCCATGTAGACTATGAGGAAGGGCCTATGCAAATCTCGCGTGAGGATACCAAAAGGCGTGTGACCATCGGTATCAATGTCAGAAACCGGGATGTAGAAAGCCTGGTAGAAGATATACAGCAACAGCTGGAAAGCAGGCTTCCGCTAGAACCCGGCTACTACATTACCTACGGTGGTGATTTTGAGAACCTTCAGGCGGCCAAAGACCGCCTTAGCATAGCAGTCCCCATTGCCCTGGCGCTGATCATGATACTGCTCTACTTCACCTTCGGGTCGCTTAAGTATGCCGCTTTGATCTTTACTGCGGTACCACTTTCTGCCATAGGCGGGATAGCTGCCCTCTGGATAAGAGACATGCCTTTCAGTATCTCGGCAGGAGTAGGTTTTATTGCCCTTTTTGGCGTAGCCGTACTCAACGGAATCGTACTGATCAGCTACTTCAACCAGTTGCGGGAAGAAGGCCTTACAGATTTGAAGGAAGTGGTCATCAGGGGAGGAATGGCGCGTTTGAGACCTGTAATCATGACAGCGGCGGTGGCCTCCCTGGGGTTTCTGCCCATGGCCTTATCCTCTACGGCAGGTGCAGAAGTACAGAAACCACTGGCCACGGTGGTGATCGGTGGGCTGGTAACGGCCACACTGCTTACCTTACTGGTGCTGCCGGTATTGTACATCTTATTCAACAAACCACCAAAACTAGGTGGCGCTTCCCTGGCTGCTATTATTATACTGGCCTTACCTTTCAGCGCTTCGGCTCAACAACCGTCGCCACCGGCCAGGATCAGTATGGAGCAGGCTATTGAAACAGCCCTGGAAAATCATCCCAGTGTCAGGAATGCCCGCCTGGAAGTGATGAAAGCTGAAAAGCTAAAAGGCACCATGCTGGACATACCAGAAACGGAAGTCACCTACCAATATGGGCAGATCAACTCCGAATTGCGGGACCCAATGCTGCAGATTACGCAGCCCCTGGGATCAGTACTCACCCACATACAGAGAGGCAAGTACATCAACCAGCAAATTGCACTGGAAGAAACTAATCTGGACCTAAGCCGGAGGCAATTGGAAAGAGAAGTCAAATCGGCTTATCTATCATGGGTCTACGAACGGGAGCTGCTTCAACAAAGGCAGAGAGAACTGGATCTCTACCAGGGGTTTGGAGAAAGGGTGAATTTACAGTACGAAAGTGGGGAGAGCGACCTGCTGGTAAAGACGCTCTCCGATGCCCAGTTTGCCCGTGCTACCAATGCGCTGCAAAAACAGGAAGACCAGGTAAAGATCGCCTTTAAGCGCTTATCACAATTGCTTTATGACGAGCTGGATGAAAACGTAGCCCCTTCGGCAGACACCCTGGCGAGGATTGCAGCCAATGCCGGATCAGTATTTCCCACAGAACAGCACCTGCTTATGTCCCGGGGGCTCCGCCGACTGAACCTGATGGAAGCCGCAACGAGTCTGGAAAAATCCAGGTTTTTCCCGGGGCTTTCGGTAGGCTATTTTAACCAGAATATCACCGATCGTGAAGTACAGTTGACTAATCTGCAGGGATGGCAAGTCGGCATTTCCTTTCCACTCTGGTTTATGCCGCAGAAAAGCAGGATAAGCCAGGCACGTATAGCCGAGCAGCAGGCGCAGAATGACCTTGATTACCTTCAGTATACGATTGACCATGAAGTGGAAAAACTACTGCTTCAGGCGCAGCAGGCAGAAAAACAGCTTAATTATTATGAGCAGACGGCCCTGCCCCAGTCAGAGATCATATTTCGTACTGCCGGCCTGCAACTGGCCGAAGGTGAGATAGATTATTTTCGTTACCTCCAAAGCATCAGTACGGCCATTGAACTCAGAATGGCTTACCTCAGCAGCCTGAACGACTATAACCAGGCCATCATCCAATTAGAATATTACCGATAAAATATTAAAACCATGAAATATAGTATCATCTTCCTCATAAGCCTGCTGATCATATCGTGTACTCCTTCTGAAAAGGAAGAAGCTGCGATTAACGCAGATGAAAAAACGCCTGTTGTACTTGCCTCGGATAAGGTACAGCTAAACCAGGAGCAGATAGACCTGGCAGAAATTGAGATAGGTCAGATCAGCCATCAGATTATGTCAGATTTTGTGGAGTGTAGTGGCACCATTACCCTTCCCCCCCAGCATATCATGACCATCACGCCTCCTATGGCAGGATTCGTGGAAAGGGTCAATTTCCTGCCAGGAAATTTCGTGCGCAAGGGTTCACTACTGGCAGTGCTGAGCCATCAGGATTATATCAGTCTGCAGCAAAATTACCTGGAAACTGCCAGTAGCTTCGGTTTTGCCGAGCAGGAGTACGAAAGGCAAAAAACGCTGGCAGAAGGTAATGCCGCAGCCAGAAAAAAACTGGAAGAAACCACTGCACAATATCAAACACTGAAAGCCCAGTTGATGGGCCTGGCTGCCCGGCTGAGATACATCGGGATAAAGCCCGAAAACCTGGCTGAACAAGGAATTAGCTCAAGTATTTCCATTTATGCTCCCGCTGATGCATATGTCACTGAAGTAAAAGCTAACCCGGGAAAATTTGTCAGCGAACAGGATGAGTTGTATGAACTGATTGACAAGACACATTTGCACCTGGATCTGAATGTGTTTGAAAAAGATATTTCAAAAATTGAAGAGGGACAAAAGGTGTTTTTCAGCCTCAATGAAAACAGACAGCGTATCTATGAGGGAGAGGTATTACTGGTAGGTCAAAAACTGGAGCCTGAAAGTCGGGCGTTTAGCGTTCATGTGGATTTGTCTGAACCCGAGCCAGCTTTCAGACCGGGTATGTATACCCAGGCCAGGATATTCCTGCATTCGGACAGTGTAGCCGCAGTACCAGAGGCAGCCTTAATTCAGGAAAACAACCATCAGTATCTTTTCGTCAAACAGGGAGATGATTTTGTCAGAAAAGAGGTAAAAACCGGTGCCAGTGTCAACGAAATGGTGGAAATATTAAACCCTGAAACCATTGAGGAGTACCCACTCGTCGTCAAAGGTGCATATTACCTGGAAGCCGCGCTAGAAGATTAAAAATACCAGTGTTTGACTTTCAGTAAAATGCCTTAGCCTGATAAAAAAAGCAGTCACCCGGAAAACCGGGTGACTGCTGATGCTTTATGGGTAAGCATTATTTTTTATACTCAAATCACTAAAAGTCAATCGGTAACGAATTTAATGGGGTTTTTGACTTTGGTTTTGAGCAAAGCCAGCTCCAGTACATCTTCTACCTTGCGCACATAGTGGATTTTGAGATCTTTGATATACTGGTCGCCAATCTCTTCTACATCCTTGCGGTTACGGTCACAGAGGATAATATCTTTTACTCCTGCGCGTCTTGCGGCGAGTATCTTCTCCTTAATACCGCCCACCGGCATCACTTTACCTCTGAGGGTGATCTCACCCGTCATCGCCATCTTATTCTTCACCTTCCGCTGAGTAAATACCGATGCCATAGCAGTAAGCATGGTAATACCTGCTGAGGGACCGTCTTTAGGCACCGCTCCTGCTGGTATGTGGAGGTGCAGGTCGTAGTTTTCAAACACTTTATAATGAATACCCAGGCTTTCGGCATTTGATTTCAGGTACGAAAGGGCAGTCATAGCAGATTCTTTCATCACATCTCCCAACTGACCGGATAGGGTCAGTTTTCCTTTTCCTCTGCTCAGGCTGGATTCAATGTAAAGGATTTCACCTCCCACCTGTGTCCAGGCCAGACCGGTCACTACACCGGCCAGTTCATTTTCTTCGTACATTTCCTTATCAAAGACAGGGGCACCCAGTATTTTCTCAACCACGTCGGCCGTTACCTTCGGAGAATATTCCTCCTCCAGGGCAATTGATTTGGTAATATTCCTGATGACCGTAGCGATTTTCCTTTCAAGGCTACGCACACCGGATTCACGGGTGTAGTTTTCAATGATAGATTGTATGGCTTTTTTATCCATTACCACTTGCTTCGCTGTCAGGCCATGTTCTTTCCTCTGCTTGGGAATGAGGTGCTTTTTAGCAATCTCCAGTTTTTCTTCAATTGTATAACCGGTGATTTCTATGATCTCCATCCTGTCGCGTAGAGCATGGTGTATGGTATCCAGCGAGTTGGCAGTGGCTACAAACAACACATTAGAAAGGTCATATTCCACTTCCAGGTAATTATCCAGAAAGGTATCGTTCTGCTCAGGGTCAAGTACTTCAAGCAATGCAGAAGAAGGATCTCCTCTGAAATCTGAATTTACTTTATCAATTTCGTCCAGTACAAATACCGGGTTTCCGGTTTTTAATTTTTTGAGGTTGCTGATGATCTTACCGGGCATAGCCCCTACATAGGTCTTGCGGTGCCCCCTGATTTCGGCTTCGTCACTCACTCCACCCAGTGATAACCTGCAGTACTTTCTTCCCAGCGCCTTGGCGATAGATCTTCCCAATGATGTTTTACCCACTCCGGGAGGTCCATACAGGCAGAGGATAGGCCCTTTCATATTCTGCCGCAGCTTGAGCACGGCCAGGTATTCAATGATCCGGTCTTTGACTTTCTCCAGCCCATAGTGGTCTTTGTCCAGGACCTTCTTGGCCCGTTTCAGGTCCAGGTTATCTTTGGAATAACTACCCCAGGGCAGATCAAGTAAAAACTCAACGTAATTGAAAGAGACAGGATAATCTGCTGCCATGGGATTCATCCGGGAAAGCTTATCCAGCTCCTTATTGAAATGCCGGGCTACGTATTCAGGCCATTTTTTGCGTTCACCCCGCATCCTCATTTTTTCAATTTCCTGGTCCAGCCCACCGTCACCAAGCTCATCCTGCAGCACCTTCATTTGCTGGCGCAGAAAATAATCTCGCTGCTGCTGATCTATATCCGAATGAACCTTACTGTGGATCTCCTGCCGTATTTCCAGCATCTGTATGTCTTTGAACATAAACTCCAGCAACTGACGGGCCCGCTTGGCACCATCGTTGGTTTCCAACAGTTTTTGTTTTTCGGCAACTTCTGCGTTGATATTGGAGGAAAGGAAGTGGGTCAGAAAACTGGGGCTGTCAATATTATCCAGAGCAGCCTGTGCCTCCTGTGGTATTTCAGGGTTCAGCTTCAGGATTTTGGCAGCAGTCTCCTTCAGTGACTGTACCAATGCCATTACTTCATTATCCTTACCGGAAGGAAAATGCTCTTCCAGAACAGCGATACTCGCCATCATATAGGGTTCTTCCTTCAGTATGGACGTAATTTTGAACCTCACTTTACCCTGTATGATGATGGTAGTACTTCCATCGGGTAGTACCAGCATTTTGATAATTTTGGCAACAGTGCCGACTTTATATATATCGTCAGCATCCGGTTCTTCCGCATCGCTATCTTTCTGGGCGACCACACCTATGGTGCGATCTCCATGTTCATAAGCGTTCTTGACCAGCTTAATGGACTTTTTTCTTCCGACGGTGATAGGAATCACCACGCCAGGAAACAAGACTGTATTACGAATGGGAAGGATAGGTAAGGTCTCCGGGATTTCCTGCAGATCGTTTTCATCATCATTTTCGCTGGTAACCAGCTGAATCAGATCATTAGAATTTCCATCGTGTAATTCATTTAGCAAAATTGACTCAAATATGGTGTTATCTTTCATATACCGCTCCTTCATGCCATTCTGGCATATTATATGTAGTTTATTCAAATAAAATAACGATTATTCTTAAAGGCAATCGCTATGCCACTTAACCCTAATTAACGGATGTAGTGATTGTTGGATATTTTAACAAATTTACTTTCTATTCATCTTAAAAACTTTCAGCAATCATACAAATTGAAATTATTTATACATTTTGACGTTCAGTAATCCAGGCTGACTGATTTTCTCTACAGATGCTTCCCAGACTCTTTTTCATAGTATGTTTTCTCCTCTACTTTATTCCGAAAGGTGAAGCACAACTGCAGGCAGTAGGTGAGGCAGTAAACCTGGAAGACAGTAGTAAGCTTGCCGCAAGCCAGCAAAAAATCTATGAGCTATTTACCTTTCCCAATGTCAATCAGAGTCCTTTCTTTTTTGACAAACAGCACCTGCAGAAAATAGTAAAATTTTCAAGAGACGAACGTAAGGAAGAGCTTTATCCTATATTATATCCTTATGTATCCAATTTTGGAATAGAAAATTTTTTCAAAGATAACCAGCTCCTATGGCAGCTAGCCCTGCTGGAAGAAAAAAGGGGTGACACACTGACAGCCATCAGTCTTTACAAGCTTGTTCTAAAGCACTACAGGGAAGGCATCAACCTGAGCCTGGTAAAAGAGCAGCTTGATCAGCTACCCATTGACCGAAAAGATGATTATGTCCCGCTCAAGTACTACTATGAACTGGTAGAATACCGTAAAGAAATTGATACCCTACGTCCTCCACAGGGAGTCTATATCAATATGGGTGATGTCATTAATTCGCCCTCCGGAGATTATGGGCCTGCCCTGAGCGCTGCCAGCGACATGATGGTATTTACCTCCAAAAGGAATAAACTAAAGCTGGGACTCAGCGAAAGGGAAAACGAGGACCTGATGATCAGCATCAATGAAAGTGGGTACTGGATGCAGGCAAAACCCCTTGAGCAGGTCAATACACCATTTAATGAAGGCTCAGCCACCATCAGCCCTGATGGTAGCGAACTGGTTTTTGCGCGTTGCGGATCACCGGACGGTATCGGTAGCTGTGACCTGTACGTGAGCAAGCGACAGGAAGATGGCAACTGGGGACCAGCAGAAAACCTGGGAAAACAGGTCAACAGCCTGTACTGGGATTCCCATCCATCCTTTTCGCATAGTGGTGATACCTTATTCTTTGCTTCCGACAGGACGGGTGGGTTTGGCTTATCCGACATTTTTTTTAGTACCCGAAACGCGCAGGGAAGTTGGTCTTCTCCCAAAAATATGGGCCCTATTGTCAATACCAGGGGCAGCGAAGTAAGTCCTTTCTACCATCCCGGGCATCATGTGCTGTATTTCAGCTCCAATGGACACCTGTTAAATTTCGGCGAATTTGATATCTACAAAGCTTACCGTGTACATGGCGTATGGAATGAGCCAAAAAATATTGGTCCGTTGGTAAATGGAACAGGTAGTGAGTTTTATTTTACCATAGATTATGCCTCCCAAAATCTTTACTACGCCCGCTCAGTGGAAGATAATATGGCAAACCTGGACATTTATTCGTTTCCGTTGCCGATGGAAGCACAGCCCCTGGCTACTACCAACTTACGGGGTAAGCTGCTGAATGAAGAAACCGGGAAGCCTTTCTCGGGGGGAATTGTCTCCATTATTGACCTTGACAATGGTATAGAGGTAGCCCCAAAATTTCTCCGCCCGGATGGTAGCTTTGAGTTTCAGCTGATCAATAATAACAACTACCTTATCGTCATACAGGGCGATGAATTTTTTCGCCTGGAAGAAATCTTTTTCCTGGACGGTGATAAAGAGATCAACCGTAAAGTAGCCTCTATCAGCAGCCGCCTCAAGTTTGAAAGTATGAAGTTTGACAACGGCAAAGCCGATCTCAAAACGGCCATGTTTGCCGACCTTGATAAAATCATTGACTTCCTGCTGGATAACCCTGACTTCAGCCTGAAGATTGAAGGCCATACCGACTCTGACGGCGACCCGAAGCTTAACCAGGATTTATCGCAGCGTCGGGCTGATGCCATCAAAGCTTACCTGGTAGAGTTTGGACAGCTTGATTCATCGCGGATACAGGCCATTGGCCATGGTAGTGCCAAACCTATCGTGGAAGAAAAAACCGAAGCTGATAAGCAACTAAACCGCCGGGTGGAGTTTAATATTGTGAGAGAGTAGCTTCCGGCGGAGAGCCTTTGTAGCATTTTAGTCTTTTCAGTAGACTCAGCGTATACTTTTCCACCACGTATTTTCACAAAAGAAGAAAGCGGAAAAAAAAGAAACCCGTTCTTCAAACGGGCAGGGCTAGGAACTGGGAAGGTTAGTTAATGTACTCATGGCTATTTTTTGGGATTTTGGCTGGTATGATAGACGTTTAAGATAACAACTTGACTTTCTCTAGGATACACCACGCGATAGTGCCAATGAAAGCTTTTGACGGTTCGCTGGTAGCTTTGGGTGCTGGATAGGTTTCTGTGAACAGTAGAAATCTACACCGAACTCAGTCACAGCCTCTGTGGTGTATCGTCAACAAACACAATCAGCAGA
>CAZFFW010000054.1:0-29082 GCA_964518125.1 uncultured Porifericola sp. | reverse complement strand
TTGCCGACGCTTGCTTGTGTAGTGATTAACTCCCGCAGGCTTCGCAGTTATCGGGGTCATCCAGCGAACACTGTATGGCTTCGGCCCCCCGATCTGACTCGTTCTGCTCCCGCTGCTGAGGCTGGCCCTCCGCCGCCTGCCCTTCGGCCATCAGGGCCATCTTCTGCTGGGTCTGGGTCTGCGGTTGTCCAAGTGCCGCTTTGTCCACCGTGAATTTGATGGCGTCGGTAGCCGCTTTGGTGCGCAGGTAATACATACCCGTCTTGAGGCCCTTCTTCCAGGCGTAGAAGTGCATGGAGGTGAGCTTACCAAAGTTAGGGTCCTGCATGTGGATGTTGAGGCTCTGGCTCTGGCAGATAAAGGCGCCACGGTCAGCGGCCATCTCTATGATTACCTTCTGCGAAATCTCCCAGGTGGTTTTGTAGAGGTCCTTCAGGTGCTGAGGGATGTCATCTATATGCTGTACTGAGCCGTTTTCGGAGATCAGGCGGTTTTTCATGCTCTCGTTCCACAGGTTCAGTTCTACCAGGTCTTTGAGCAGGTGCTTGTTCACCACTACAAACTCTCCGGACAATACCCGGCGGGTGTAGATATTGGAAGTATAAGGCTCAAAGCACTCGTTGTTGCCCAGAATCTGCGAGGTAGAGGCCGTAGGCATAGGCGCCAGCAGCAGTGAGTTGCGGATACCATTCTTTTTCACTTTCTGCTTCAGTATATTCCAGTCCCAGCGGCCGCTGTCGGGCGTCACGCCCCACATGTCAAACTGGAAGATGCCCTTGGAAGCGGGAGAACCTTTGAAGGTCTCGTAAGCACCCTCTGCCTGCGCCAGTTCCATAGAAGTCTCCATGGCGGCATAGTAAATGGTCTCGAAGATGTCTTTGTTCAGCCCCTTGGCCTCCTCCGACTCAAAGGGCATTTTCAGCATGATGAAGGCATCGGCCAGTCCCTGCACGCCTATACCGATGGGGCGGTGGCGCATGTTGGATTTTTTGGCCTCTGGTACCGGATAGTAGTTGCGGTCAATCACCTTATTGAGGTTGCGCGTCACTACTTTGGTAATCTCGTACAGCTTCTGATGGTCAAACTTGCCATCTTCCGTCACAAACTTGGGCAGCGAGATGGAGGCCAGGTTACAGACAGCTACCTCATCAGGGGCCGTATATTCCATGATCTCGGTGCAGAGGTTGGAAGAGCGGATGGTTCCCAGGTTTTTCTGATTGGACTTGCGGTTAGCGTGGTCCTTATACAACATATAAGGCGTACCGGTTTCTATCTGCGACTCCAGTATTTCAAACCAAAGGTCCTGCGCCTTCACGGTGCGGCGGGCACGGCCCTCACGCTCGTACTTTTCGTAGAGCTTCTCAAACTCATCCCCGTAGGTATCGTAAAGCCCGGGGGCCTCGTTGGGGCAGAAGAGAGACCACTCTTCGTTGCTTTCTACCCGCTTCATAAAGAGGTCGGGCATCCACATAGCGTAGAACAGGTCACGGGCGCGTAGCTCTTCCTTACCGTGATTTTTCTTCAGGTTCAGGAAGTCATATACGTCGGCATGCCAGGGTTCAATGTAGATGGCAAAGCTACCTTTGCGCTTACCGCCGCCCTGGTCCACGTAGCGGGCAGTCATATCAAAGTTACGCAGCATGGGCACGATACCGTTGGAGACACCATTGGTACCACGGATGTAAGAGCCGGTAGCGCGTACATGGTGGATGCTCAGCCCGATGCCTCCGGCAGACTGGGAAATCTGGGCGCACTGCTTGAGCGTATCGTAGATACCGTCAATAGAGTCATCCTTGATCGTCAGCAGGAAGCAGGACGACATCTGCGGCTTGGGCGTACCCGCATTGAAGAGGGTAGGCGTAGCGTGGGTAAACCACTTCTCCGACAGCAGGTTATAGGTTTCTATCGCTGATTCAATATCTTCTCCATGAATACCCACTGCCACCCGCATCAGCATATGCTGCGGGCGTTCTACCACTTTTCCGTCCAGCTTGATCAGGTAAGAACGCTCCAGCGTCTTGAAGCCGAAATAGTCGTAATTATAGTCACGGCTGTAGATGATGGTAGAGTCCAGCTGTGCGGCATGCTGCTTGATGATCGCATAGGTTTCCTTAGAGATCAGTGGAGCATGTTCTCCATTTTTGGGGTCTTCATATTTATAAAGACGCTTCATGGTGTTGGAGAATGACTTGCTGGTCACCTTATGCAGGTTGGAAATGGCGATACGGGCCGCCAGTACGGCATAGTCGGGATGCTTAACGGTCAGTGTAGCGGCAGTCTCGGCGGCCAGGTTATCCAGCTCTACGGTGGTGACCCCATCGTAGATACCGGTGATGACTTTCTTGGCAACTTCTACAGGGTGGACATAGTTGACGTCCAGTCCGTAGCACAGTTTTTCAATACGGGCCGTAATCTTGTCAAATTTGACTGACTCGCGCCTGCCGTCTCTTTTAATTACTAACATAAGCGGAGGGTATTTGTATGGGTTTGGAAAAAAATTTAGCAGTTGTTCTTCTAGAAATCTTCGTCGAGGGAGAATTTAGGCTTACCCTGGTCTTCAGAGCTGTTTTTGACGCCAGCTTTCTGGTACTCGCCCACGCGCTTCTCGAAGAAGTTGGTCTTGCCCTGCAGTGAGATCATCTCCATAAAGTCAAAAGGATTGGTGGATTTATAGACTTTGTCGCAGTTGAGTTCGGCCAGCAGTCGGTCAGCTACAAATTCTATGTACTGACACATCAGGTCGGCATTCATACCAATCAGGCTTACCGGTAAAGAATCTGTCACAAATTCTTTTTCAATCACTACTGCATCTGTGATGATCTTGGTCACAGTTTCTTTCGATAATTTATGGTTCAGGTGTTGGTTATAAAGATGACAGGCAAAGTCGCAGTGCATGCCTTCATCGCGGGAGATCAGTTCGTTGGAGAAGCTGAGTCCGGGCATCAGGCCGCGCTTTTTGAGCCAGAAGATAGAGCAGAAACTTCCGGAGAAGAAAATACCTTCTACCGCCGCAAAAGCCACCAGTCTTTCGGCAAAGTTACCTTCATCAATCCAGCGGAGTGCCCAGTCGGCTTTTTTCTTCACGCAGTCCATCGTTTCTACGGCACGGAAAAGCTTATTCTTGGTTTTGGTATCTTTGATATAGGTGTCAATAAGCAAAGAGTAAGTTTCGGAATGGACGTTTTCCATGGCAATCTGAAAGCCATAGAAGAACTTAGCCTCAGTATACTGCACTTCATTGACAAAATTCTCTGCCAGGTTTTCGTTGACAATACCGTCACTGGCGGCAAAGAATGCCAGCACATGTGAAATAAAGTGGCGCTCATCATCGGTCATGTTCTCCCAGTCTTTCTGGTCCTGGCTCAGATCAATTTCTTCAGCAGTCCAGAAGCTGGCTTCCGACTTTTTGTACCACTGCCATATATCGGGATGCTCAATAGGGAAGAGTACAAAACGGTTGGGGTTTTCCTGCAAAATGGGTTCTTGCGCTACTAGTGTTTTCTGATCCATGTCTCTGAATTTATGATGAAAAGCAAATGTATTTTCTGTACTTAAATGAAAGCGGAGGTAAATTGTTTTGAGTAAAAATTTGTCCCAGCCTCATGCAAATGAGCAGTTAGACAAATATGTTTATTTCACTTCGAAAGAAAAAGTCTATTTTCTGAATTTGAATAAATCACCATCAGCAAAATTTTAAGTGTTTGTTCATGAGTTTATACGTAAAATATTGTAAAATAGCATTTTACGTGATAAAAGTAATTATTAAGAATTTTTATAAAAAAATGTCTGTAATAAGCTTTGGCAGCTTAGGAAGAATTTCTTATGACAACATTGTTGATAGGGGAGTTTCTAAAAAATCAAATAAAATGGGGATTAAATCGGAAAATATCTGCTTCTTAAAATAAATCCATTTGCTTTCGCAATTGAAAGCAAATTATTTAGTTATATTTACCGGAGTTACGAACAGTTACCTTACGGATATGGAAGATAAAAAGAAGTCGGGAACCAAGCAGTCAGCCGGACAGGGCAATGAAGGAATTCGCTATGAGCGATGGATTAACGCTGACACCGGCGAAGAAAGGGAGTTTGCCGTGGTGGAGAAAACCATTTATAAAGGTACCCATTTTTATACGACCTTCCTGCCCGACCTGCTGCAGGCCTCCCGGGAGTTTGGCAAGGGCAAACGTAAGGTGCTAACCTATATTCTGAATAGTATAGATACAAAGACGCACCTCTTTATAGGCAAATACCGTGATATTGCTGATACCACCCGCACTAGTCAGCGGACCATTTCCGATACCATTGCCTATCTGCTGGAGATAGATTTCCTGCGCAAACAGGCACAGTCCGTATATGTGGTCTCTCCCCGTTATATCAACAGAAGCGAGGCTGCCAAGAAGCGCGACCTGATGGTTAAGTACCGGGAGTCTCAGTATACGCGCAGGGAAGCGGAGGCAATGGCCCGGCAATTATCCCTAATATAAGCCCCAGACAGTACTATTAGTGAGATCTGGCGACTGCTCCATAACAAATGGGCGCCCAAAAGCTTCTTAAAAAAGAATAGATGAATGCGCATATGTATTTGTATTAACAAATGCAAAAACCTATATTTGCGCCTCAATTGTCAAAAGTATATAATATGTACGCAATCGTTGATATAGCCGGAAAGCAATTTAAAGTTAAAAAAGACCAATTCGTATACGCTCCATCTATGGAGGGCGAAGAAGGCGCTTCCGTCGAGTTTGATCGTGTGCTCCTCATTGATGGTGACCAGGGTGTCCATGTAGGAACCCCGGTGGTGAGTGGAGCTAAAGTAACCGGAAAAATCCTGGATCACGGTCGTGGTGATAAAGTCATTGTATTCAAGAAGAAGAGAAGAAAAGGATACAAAAAGACGCAGGGTCACCGCCAGAACTACACCAAAGTATTGATTGAAGATATCCTGGCCAGCGGTCAGGGTGCATCAGCCAAGAAAGAGGCAGCTCCCAAAAAAGAAGCCAAGAAAGCTGAAAGCGCTCAGGATGACCTGACCAAGATCAAAGGTATCGGAGAAGTGTATGCCGGGGAACTTAATGGTCTGGGTTATACTTCTTTTAAGCAGATCAGTGAACTATCTGAAGAAGATATCAAAAAGATCGCTGATGCCATTGACGGAGTAACCGAAGATACCATCCAAAATGATGACTGGATGGGGCAGGCGAAAGAGCTTTTAAAATAATCCTTTAAAGACTTAAAAATACGATACCATGGCACACAAAAAAGGAGTCGGTAGTTCCAAGAACGGTAGAGATTCGGAAAGTAAACGCCTAGGCGTAAAAATATATGGAGGTCAGGAAGTGATCGCCGGTAACATCATCGTAAGACAGCGTGGCACCAGGCATCATCCTGGAAAAAACGTAGGTATGGGAAAAGACCACACCCTTTTCGCTCTTACTGACGGAAAAGTTACCTTCAAGAAAACCTCACAGGGACGTTCATTTGTCCATGTAGACCAGGCAGCAGAAGCCTGATCTGGAATACTCTTTTAAGAAAATAAGCCCCGGTCTTAACAGGATCGGGGTTTTTTTATGCCTGATAACTAAATTTCTTACATGAAAAGATGGCTTTTTCCGTGATTATTGAATTTAGAATAGTTCAAAAAAATAAGGTATAAATACCTGTTTTTCATTTCTCTCTTCCAATTCCCCAAAATTAATTGTAATTTGCAGGTAAATTATTACATTTAATAAATGTGGTAAAAATGATATGCCTACGAAAATGCTAAAGTCATTACCTGAAGATTTGCCGGAAGAAGTAAGAAGTGCCCTGGCTAAGGTAAATGATCAGGAAAGCTATATTCCTCATGATACCTTTTGCTTTGCGCTGCATCATCAACACAGGCAGATTGCTTATTTATCACCTCCTTTCTGGAATATGTTTGGTCATGCAGTCGGGCAAAAACATATCCAGAATCTGTTTGCCTTAATGCAGTGGGTGGATCCCCTCGACCTGAATGCATTCATAAAAAACCAGAAGAAGCTCTGGCAAAATCTCTGTAACTGGTCTGATGAGAAGCAACTACTGGTCAGGATTGCGCAGGATGTGCGGATTAAGCCCATTGCCGGAAAAAGTATGCGTCTGTTGATCTCTCAGCAAATAGTGCGAACCGCCAATCATAAACCCGACTGGTCGGTGGGATACTGTACTGATATCACGCATATCAAACAGGATGGGGATCTGTCCCTGGCAGTTTTTGCTGGTGATCATCAGCAACTTACCCTGAAGAAAGTAGTCGGCTGGGGACAGCATGAGATATTCACCGAGCGGGAATCTGATGTACTGAGATTGCTGAGCAAAGGCTATAAAAGTAAAGACATTGAAAAAATACTTCATATCAGTTTGCATACGGTAAGAACACACCGCAGGAATATGTTGAAGAAGACAAAGCTGAAAAATACAACTCAATTGGTCAATTTTGCAGTTAGAGAGGGTCTGATCCAATTAGAATCATAATTAGGTTAGTTTGTATAGTCGTATAAAATATAATATTGCTGTTTTTTATTTTAACAATAATTTAATACAGGCTGTAAAATAATTACTTTATATTTAGTAAGTTAAATTATAGATTGCCTAACCAGACTACATTGTGAAAAACCTCACTCCAAATCACGCCGCCTATTTTGGCAATTCCGATAGTGCGCTCTGTATCCCGCTTCCTACGCTGCCGCAGCAGCAACCCATCATGGCGCTTACCGCGGGGCCGGCCTTCTCGTGGCTGTACGATAGTAAATCCCGTAACTTTATGTATTTTTCATCAAATGTGGTAGAGGTACTGGGATGGGAAAAAGAGAGACTCCACCAGAGTTCCGTAAGCGGTCTGCTACGCAGATGCCACCCTGAAGATTTGCCGGGAGTAGTTGAAAGCCTGCGGAAAGTTCACTTTGAACTTGAGAAAAAAGACTATCAGGATAATGAAGGACTCTACTTCTCCATGGATTTCCGTTATCGCTCCGCAAGAGGACGTTATATTCGTCTGCTGCTCCATGCTGTGCCCCAGAAAAGCGATCAGAATGGAGTGCCGGTCAGCTGGACCGGACTATGTTCGGATATCAGCTACCTCAAAATGGAAGGGGGCGTTTCTTTCGTTATGCGTAGTAATACACAAAAAATAGTAAGCATTACTAATGCTAATGAGAAAAAGGTTTTTACGCTTTTCTCCAACCGGGAGAGGCAGATACTTAAGTTACTCGCCCAGGGTTTCAGTACCCAGAGGATAGAAGATAAACTCAACATCAGCCAGCATACGGTAAGGACCCACCGCAGGAATATGCACAAGAAATGTAAGGTGGCGAATACTTCCCAACTGATCAACCTGGCCATCAGGGAGGGCTACATCTAAACTGAACTACCTAAAAGAACTGCTGAAACTTACCGAGGGCAGAAAAACAATTTTTTCAACTCAGGAGCTTTGCCTTAAAATATAAATTTGGTCTTGTAAAAGTAGTACAAGCCAAGGTGCAAATCTTCTATGAACAATAAACAACTTCTGACCCGCTTTTTCTGCACGTTTATCCTCCTCCTGGGTACACTGGTGCTCCAGGCACAACAGCAGACACAGGACTCTACTGATTATCTTGCCAGTGCGGATCTTCTGCTTGGCGAAAAAGCCTATGCGAAAGCTAAAAGTGCTTACAGCCAGCACTTAGCCACCTACTCCAATAGTCCTCAGGCGTATCAGGGCAGGGGGATCGCCAATTTTTACCTGGAGCAGACCGACGCAGCACTGGAGGATCTGAACAAAGCAGTGGAATTGCGTACCTACAATGCTGATGTTTTTTTGTATCGGGCGCTCTGCCTGATGGAAAAAAAAGAATACGTAGCGGCCATCGGTGACTTCAACAAAGCCATACAGGAAGGAAGCCAGGATACCAGAGCTTTCTACCAGCGGGCTAAAGCCCATTTTGCCCAGGGTGACTACAAGGCTGCGATCAAAGACTTTGAGCAGGTCATCACAACCCAAAAAAATGATGAGCAGCTTTACTACCTCAGGGGAGAGGCTTATCTGCAATTGCAGAACTACTCCTCCGCACAGGCTGATTTTAGTGAGGCAGTTAAAATTAAAGAAAGCTTTCAGCAGGCATGGCTTATGCGCGCCGAAGCAAGTTACCATCTCAACCAGTGGGAAAGTGTATTGGCAGATATGAATAAAGCGAGTGCTTTGGGTAAGGTTGATGCCCACTATGAGATGTACCGCGGAGTGGCCCTCTACCACAAAAAGACCTATGCTGAGGCAGTCAGGGCTCTGGATATTGCACAACAGCAGCTAAATCTTCCTTTGCTATACCGGACCCGGGGCATGGCCAAATATGCGCTTAAACAATACGATCAGGCGATAGATGACCTGAAAAAAGTTGAAGCCAGCGGTGAAAAGGAATTAGTGGATGCAGTTTTTTTACAAACGCTGGGACTTGCCTATGCTGCCCGGCAGGATAACGCAAAGACCATTGAGACACTGGAACAGGCAATAGAAAAAGGAGCCTCAGAACCTGAAGTATATCTTGCCTTGGGAAGAGCTTACTTTAGTCAGAAAGGCTATTCAAAAGCAGTAAGCACCCTGCAAAAAGCTACTTCAACGCCAGAAGTAGCAGCACTTTTGGGCGAAGCCTTTTTTCATCAGCAGGAGCCTGACAAGGCGGTCAGTTATCTGACGCAGGCAATAGCCGGCGGGTTTAAGGATGCCTCGGTTTATAAGCTGAGGGCTGATATATACCTGGAACAAAACAAATACCAGGAGGCGCTGCAGGATTTTGAGAGTACCCTTTCTTTAGGGAAGAATGATGCAGCAGTCTACGCTGGCCTGGGAAAAGCCAGATATTACCTGAAGCAGTACCCTGAAGCTGTAGCCGACCTGAACCAGGCCCTAGAAAAAGGTGCAAAAGAACCAGCATTATTTTATTGCAGGGGAAATGCCAGGGTAATCCTGCAGGAATACAGCTCAGCAATCCCTGATCTGCGCAAGGCAATTGAGGGCGGAAAGGCTGATGCTGTTGTTTATCTCAACCTGGGGAAAGCGGAGTATTACCTTAAAAACTACCAGCCGGCAGTTGATGCGCTGAGCAAAGCAGTGGAGGCTGGGGAGCAGGGGACAGAGGTGTATCTGCTAAGAGGAAATGCCAGGTATATGCTCAAAGAAAATAGTGCGCTGGACGACCTGAACCAGGCAATCAGCATGGGAACCAAAGATACGCTGGCTTACATTTACAGAGCCAGTCTCCGCCAGCAGCAGCGGGAATACAGTGCTGCCCTGGAAGACCTGGAAAAAGCCATAAGCTTTGGCGCCAGCAGTGCCGAACTTTTCCTGCAGAGAGGAAAAGCTTACCTGGCGGAGAAAAAAGCTGATAAGGCACTGGCAGATTTTGACAGAGCTATTCAGCAGAAAAAAAGGTTTGCTGAGGCTTACCTGGAAAAAGGTATTGCCCTCTACGAACTGAAAGAGCAGACCAAAGCAGTCGAGCAGCTTACGCAGGCCAGTGACATGGGAGCGTCTGACCTGAGGCTTTATCAGTACCTGGGCTATGCCCGCTTTGATATTGCTGAATATGCGCTGGCTGAGCAAGACCTGTCCGAGGCAATCACCATGGGGCTCAATGATATCAAGGCTTATCTTTATCGCGGAGAGATATATTATTACGGGCAGAAATACAAGGAGGCACTGGCAGACCTGAGCAAAGCCCAAAGCCTGGGTGCTGATAACCTGAAGGTATTTGAGTTGAGCGGCTCTACCAATGCTGCCCTGGGCAATCATGCCCGGGCAATCAGTGAGTTGAGCCAGGCAATAGAAAAGGGGGCTAATTCAGCCAAAGTTTATAGCGATCGGGGTAATGCTTTTTTTGCCACACAGGATTATCCGGCGGCAGTCCGTGACCTTGAGGAAGGCGTAAATAAGGGAGCGCAGGACTTACTCACCCTGTACAATCTGGGCAATGCCCGCTTTCTGACTGATGATTTTCAGGGCGCAATCCAGGCATATGATCAGTCCCTGAAAAATGGAGGACAGGATGATGCAGAAAAAGCACCGGTGATCTACAATAACCGTGGAAAAGCCAAGGCTCTGCTGAACGACTTCCCGGCGGCCATTGCCGATTACGACCAGGCCATTAGTCGCAAACAGGATTATACCAAGGCTTACCTGAACCGAGGACAGGCGTATTTTGCTACGGAACAATATGTAGAAGCCATCAATGACCTGCAACAAGCCAGGAAACTGGACAACCAGGATGCAGAAGTTTTCCGCTTAATGGGTATTGCGCTATTTGAAACAGCTGCCTATGCAGAGGCAATCGCTGAACTGGACCAGGCAGTTGACAAAAAAGTAGCTGATGCCCGTACCTTTTACAGCCGTGGCTTAACGCGCTACCAGCTTACCGAGCAGGGGCCTGAGGAAGCCAGAGTTCAGGGTTTTGAGCAGGTGATCGCAGATCTGAACCAGGCGGTGGAGCAAGGCTTTATCACCAAAGAAGCACTGTTCTGTCGCGGAAATGCCAGGTTTCAGCTACAGCAGTATAAAGAATCACTGCTGGACCTAAACCGGGCTGTGGAGATGGGTGCAGATGATGCCATTACCTATTACCGTCGTGGTTACGCCAATTACGAGAGTAAGAACTATGAGGAAGCCCTGCAGGATCTTAACAAAGCAATCAGTAAACAGCCTGATCTGGGGGATGCCTATGCCGTAAGGGCGAACACCCGTTTTCGCCTCAAAGACTACCAGGCAGCGCTCAGTGACTATGACCAGGCGGTTGATAAAGGTGTCAATGACCCGGTGGTTTTCAACAATCGGGGCAAAACAAAATTCCTGCTGGACCGCTATGACGCATCCGTACCAGACTTTGACGAGGCCATCAGGCTGAATCCTGATTACACACTAGCTTACGAAAACCGGGGGATCACGCACTTCAGGCTGGGTAACTTTGAGGCGGCCAAAAACGACCTTCGTCAGGTAGAAATTGCTGAAGCCGCTACACCTACCATCCTTTACTACATGGCTGATGCTTACTTTGAGATGGAAAATTATGCGGTGGCCATCGGCTATTATGACCTGGCAATTGAAGAAGGTGTCCAGGAAAAACAGGCTTACTACCGCCGGGGCATGTCACATTTTAAGCGGGAAAATTATGCGCAGGCAAGTGTGGACCTCTCCAATGCCATCACCATGGACAAGGAAGACAAGCAGATGTATATTGACCGGGCTACTGTTTACACCTATTTATACGAATTTGATGCGGCCATTGCGGATTTTAACCGGGCCCTGAAACTGGATCCCGAAAATACCAATGTGTACTATAATCGCGCTTATCTGAAGGAAGAACTGGAAGATTATGAGGGAGCTATCAAAGATTACAGTGAGGTTATCGCCCGTTCCCCCAAAGACGCAGCCGCTTTCTATAACCGGGCAAATCTGAAGATACTGCTGGAAGATGTGGAAGGGGCTCTGCAGGACTTTTCCAAAGCCATAGAAAATAATGCTGAAGAGGCTGAATACTACCGGGGCAGGGCTACTGCTTACTACCAGTTGGGCGACTCTCAGGCTTGTAATGACTGGAAGCAGGCAAGAACGCTGGGCGATGATCGGGCTGACTTCTTCCTGAAAAAATATTGTGAATAGCCTCTGCCGCCAAAGAATGCAAAGGTGTGAAATATTTTTTAGGTTTAAGCCAACAAGATTTTGAAAGTGCGGTTGTAACTCAGAGATTCCCGCTTTTACATATGTCACCACCCATCCATTACGACTACATCATTGCAGGAGGAGGCGCTTCAGGGCTGAGTTTATTGTATCAGTTGCTGCATTCTCCTCTTAAGGATAAATCTATCCTGGTCATTGATAAGCTTAGTAAGAATACGAATGACCGTACATGGTGCTTCTGGGAAAATGGAAAAAATCCTTTTGAAGACATAGTGCACCATCAGTGGAATTCGGTAGATTTTCATAGTCCGGGCTTTTCTAAAACGCTTAAATTAGCCCCTTATGCCTACAAAATGATCCGCGGCATAGACTTTTATGCCTATGTGATACAGACTGCTCGTGCATTCAAAAACGTGACATTTCTGCAGGCAGAAATCTCCTGTATGGAGGACACTGAAAAGGGAGCTCAGGTTCGCGCAGATGGAAATATTTTTAGTGGGGATTGGGTTTTTAGTAGTATGCGCTCTCCTGCCGAAAAAGAGAAGGCTGAGGGGCACAGTTATTTGTTACAGCATTTTAAGGGATGGGTAATCAAAACACCGGCTCCTTTTTTTGATACTAACAAAGCTACACTCATGGATTTCAGGGTAGAACAGGCCGGTGACTGCCGGTTCATGTATGTATTGCCTACTGATCCCCGGACTGCACTGGTAGAGTACACCTTGTTTTCGTCTGAGTTGCTGGAAGAAGAAGCTTACGATCAGGCGCTTATTGATTATCTCAGAAATTACTTTCAACTGGATGATTACAGCATAGAACATGAAGAATTTGGCATCATACCCATGACAGATATGCCTTATCCCTCAGCAGAAGGGGCGCATATCATCAATATAGGGACTGCCGGAGGCGTAACCAAGCCCTCTACCGGGTATACGTTTATGCGCATCCAGCAGGATAGCCAGGAGATCGTTCAAAAACTCCTGTCCGGAGAAAGCCCGCACCGAAAAAAAAGCAGCTGGCAGCAGCGCTTCATGATTTATGACAGTACACTGCTCAATGTAATGACCCGCAACTCATTACCGGCCAGTGAAATCTTTACCCACCTATTCAAAAAAAACCCACCGCAGCGGGTTTTTAAGTTTCTGGATGAGCAAACCAGTTTCTGGGAAGAAATTCTCGTGGCTAATTCTGTCCCAAAAATTCCCTTTATCAAAAGCATGGCGGCTACCCTGACCAGATAAGCGCTTACTTTTAGTTTTTCCTTTTTCAAATTAGGCTTACCTTCGTCGGCATATAGCCTGGGGACAGGATTCCTGCCCTCAGGCATACCTTCAATTATCAGAAACTTTTAAGGTTTTATGTGCGGAATTACGGGTATTTACGCCTTCAATGAAATCGGGCGCTTTCACATGATCAAACTGCAGGCTGCCTGCGATCAGCTCAATAAGCGTGGTCCTGATTTTGGCCGTACCACTACAGTACATCGGGTCGGGCTGGGGCATCGCCGGCTTTCTATCATTGATACTTCTGCCGATGGTAACCAGCCTATGCAGGATAGCAGCGGGAGATATACGATCGTATTCAACGGGGAAATTTATAACTACCGTCAGCTACGCCAGGGGTTGGAGCAGCGTGGGGTCACTTTTCAGTCGGCAACCGATACTGAAGTCCTGCTGCAGATGTACATCCACGAAGGCAAAGCCTGCCTGGAAAAACTGAATGGCTTTTTTGCCTTTGCTGTTTATGATGAGCAGCTTGATCATTTGTTCATTGCCCGCGACCGCTTTGGTATCAAGCCGCTGCTCTATTATGCTGATGAGGATAAGGTACTTTTTGCCTCGGAGATGAAATCACTGCTGGCTTATGGCATTGAGAAAGAACTGGATAATAATTCTCTCTATCAGTACCTGCAGTTCAATTACACGCCGGCCCCGGCCACCATGCTCAAAGGAGTGCATAAACTAATGCCCGGGCATTACCTGGAAGTAGCTAAAACCGGTGAACCCCGCGTACAGCAGGGTTCGTACTACCGCCTGCCCTTTGATGAAAGCCGGTTGAACCCCCAGAACCATACGTATGAGCAACAGCAACAAAAACTGCGGGATCTGATGGAAGCCTCTGTGCAGAGAAGGCTGGTAGCTGACGTACCGCTGGGCGCTTTTCTGAGTGGGGGGATAGATTCTTCGGTCATTACCGCGCTGGCTTCCCGCCATGTGGATAAGCTGAACACTTTTTCCATAGGGTACCGGGATGAGCCATTTTTTGACGAAACCAGTTATGCCCGACTGGTAGCCGATAAGTACCAAACTAACCATACTGTTTTTTCACTCAGCAATTATGACCTGTACAGCCACCTTTTTGACATCCTTGATCATATTGACGAGCCCTTTGCTGACTCCTCTGCGATTCCAGTCTATATCCTGAGCAGGGAAACGAAGAAGAAAGTAACCGTGGCGCTTTCAGGTGATGGTGCTGATGAGGTCTTTTCCGGTTATAACAAGCACCATGCTGCCTGGCGCGCACTGCATCCGGGTCTGGCCGAAAAAGCGGTAAGTGCGCTGGAGGGAATCTGGAAGCAACTGCCCAAGTCAAGGCAAAATCCTTTTACCAATAAGGTCAGGCAGTTTCAGCGTTTTGCCGAAGGAATGGCACTCAGCCCAAAGGAGCGTTACCTGAAATGGGCTACGTTTATGAGCGGAGAGTCTGCGGTCTCACTGCTTAGCAGCCGCTTGCTGGATAAGTTTTCTTTTGAAAAACATGATGACCGTACCGAGCAACTGCTGCAATTTATAGACAACAAGCAGGAAAGTATCAACCAGTGGCTATACACCGATGTGCATCTGGTGCTGCCCAATGATATGCTGACCAAAGTTGACCTGATGTCTATGGCCCACGGGCTGGAGATCAGGGTGCCTTTCCTGGATCATACGGTAGTGGAATATGCCTTCAGCCTGCCTGAGGATTCCAAAGTCAACCGTAAGATGAAAAAAAGAATTGTGCAGGATGCATTCCGTGATCTGCTGCCGCCTGAGTTGTACCGCAGGCCCAAGCATGGCTTTGAAGTACCGCTGCTGGGCTGGTTTCGTTCCGAACTCAGGAGTACTATTGAAGAACTGCTGAACGATCAATTTGTCGAAGAACAGGATATTTTTGATGGGGAAGGTATCCGGCAGGTGAAGCAGCAGCTCTTTTCCAAAGATCCCGGAGATGTACACGCAACTGTCTGGGCCTTAATTGTTTTTCAGCACTGGTGGAAGCGCTATATGGCATAAAAAAACACGCCGGCGGGGAGCCGGCGTGTTAAAACTACTAAACAACTAAACCTAACTTACTCAAGTTTGCTGTATCTCACGCCTCATGCTTTCTACATCTGTTTATACGTAATTATAGTGGCTTTCGTTTAGCGAATCACTTTAATATATCACTGATGATGAATAACATCCGGGCTGTCAGCAGATTCGGAACAAGCCCTGCCGATTCGCTGTTGAAGTATTTTACAGCAAATTCAACTAAGTCCTGTCGCGGCATTATTACAGGAACAATTTATTACTATTTTTGCAAAATACCTTAGTGGCGATTCTACATGAAGAACATCAGAAATTTTTGCATCATTGCGCATATTGACCATGGTAAAAGTACCCTGGCCGACCGTCTGCTGGAAGCTACCGGCTCAATCACTGAGCGGGAAATGCAGGCGCAATTATTAGACAATATGGATCTGGAGCGTGAGCGTGGTATTACCATCAAGAGCCATGCTATCCAGATGAATTATGAATATAAGAAGGACAATAGCGACAAGGGGGTGTATACTTTTAACCTGATTGACACTCCCGGTCACGTTGACTTTTCTTACGAAGTATCCCGTTCTATTGCCGCCTGCGAAGGTGCGCTGCTGATTGTAGATGCCGCCCAGGGCGTGCAGGCGCAGACAATTTCTAACCTTTACCTGGCCCTGGACCATGATCTGGAGATTATTCCGGTGTTGAATAAGATTGACCTTCCCGGCGCCATGGTGGATGAAGTTAGTGATCAGATCGTGGATTTGATCGGATGTGACCGTGATGCGATCATACACGCCAGTGCCAAGGAAGGTATCGGGATCACCGAAATCCTGGATGCTATCACCGAACGTATCCCCGCACCGGTAGGAGATCCTGATGCGCCCCTGCAGGCGATGATCTTTGACTCCGTATACAACCCTTTCCGAGGGGTAGAAGTATATTTTCGCATATTTAACGGGCAGATCGGGAAGGGTGATAAAGTAAAATTTGTCAATACCGGCAAAATCTACGATGCCGATGAGATCGGTGTACTTAAACTGCTGCAGCAGCCTGAGCAGAAGCTGGCGGCCGGAAATGTAGGCTATCTGATCTCGGGCATCAAAGTAGCCAAAGAGGTAAAAGTGGGGGATACCATTACCCATGCCAATAAGCCCTGTGACAAAGCCATCAGTGGTTTTGAAAACGTAAAGCCAATGGTTTTTGCTGGTATCTATCCGGTAGACACTACGGAGTTTGAAGAACTGAGGAATTCCATGGAAAAGCTCCAGCTCAACGATGCCTCGCTGGTCTGGGAGCCTGAAACTTCTGCTGCTTTGGGCTTTGGTTTCCGTTGCGGCTTTCTCGGCATGCTGCATATGGAGATCGTGCAGGAACGACTGGAACGCGAATTTGACATGACGGTGATTACTACCGTTCCCTCGGTACGCTTTCATGCTATTTTGAAAGATGATGTAGTCAAGCAGGTGAGTGCGCCGTCTGAGATGCCTGATCCGATGGAACTGAGTCATATAGAAGAGCCTTTCATCAATGCCCAGATCATTACCAAATCAGAGTATATCGGTAATATCATAGAGCTGTGTATGGACAAAAGAGGAATCATCAAAAACCAGGTTTTCCTGACCCAGGACCGGGTGGAAATGTCTTTTGAGCTACCGCTGGCCGAAATTGTTTTTGACTTCTTTGACAAGCTCAAAACTATCTCGCGTGGTTATGCCTCGCTGGATTACCATCCTATCGGCTACCGCCAGTCCCATATGGTCAAGCTGGATATTATGCTCAACGGAGATAAAGTAGATGCCCTTTCTGCTATCGTTCACCGTGACAAAGCTTATGAGTGGGGTAAGCGTCTTTGCGAAAAACTGAAAGAACTGATCCCTCGCCAGATGTTTGAGATCGCTGTACAGGCCGCCATAGGCCAGAAGGTGATCGCGCGTGAGACTGTGAAAGCCATGCGTAAAAACGTATTGGCCAAATGTTATGGCGGTGATATTTCCCGTAAGCGTAAGCTCCTGGAAAAGCAAAAGAAAGGAAAGAAACGTATGCGCCAGGTGGGTAATGTTGAAATACCCCAGGAAGCTTTCATGGCCGTACTCAAACTTGATTGAGCCTATTTCTGAGAACCTAACCCATAATCATGACCATTATTGACGGTAAACAGACCGCCCTGCAGATCAGAGAAGAACTGGCTGCTGAAGTAGACAATATCAAAAAGAACGGAGGAAAAGTGCCGCACCTGGCGGCGATACTGGTAGGTGAAGATCCCGCCAGTGATACCTACGTGCGGATGAAGGTCAAAGACTGTGAGCAGATTGGCTATAAGTCTACCCTGATCCGCTACGAGAAGGATATTTCCGAGGCAGAACTACTTGCCAAAGTGGAAGAAATCAACCAGGATGCTGATATAGACGGCCTGATCGTGCAGCTCCCTCTGCCCGATCATATTGCCTCAGAGAAGATTACCTTCGCTATCCGTCCGGAAAAGGATGTGGATGGTTTTCACCCGATCAACATCGGCCGCATGGCTAAAGGACTTCCCGCCTATGTATGCGCGACACCTCATGGGGTGCTGGAATTGCTGAAACGCTATGAGATTCCTACTGCCGGTAAGCATTGTGTGGTGATCGGGCGCAGCGATATTGTCGGTACGCCGGTAAGTATTCTGATGTCGCGCAAAGCCTATCCGGGCAATGCTACCGTAACCATCTGCCATAGCCGTACGCCCAACATTCCTGAGATTACCCGTCAGGCAGATATTATCATTGCGGCACTCGGCAAGCCTGAGTTTCTGACCGCTGATATGGTCAAAGAAGGCGCTGTCGTCATAGACGTAGGTACCAGCCGGGTGGAAGATCCTTCCAAAAAATCAGGTTTTGGGCTTAAAGGCGACGTCAAATATGACGAAGTAGCCCCTAAGTGCAGTTATATCACCCCGGTGCCGGGAGGTGTAGGACCCATGACTCGTGCTTCTTTACTGTACAATACCATGCTGGCGGCGAAGAAAGAAATATATTAAGTTTTGTGTTCAGAGTTTAGAGTTCAGAGTTTAGAGTTCAGAGTTTAGAGTTCAGAGTTTACAGTTCAGAGTTTTTTACAATTAGAAATATGGCGGCGGTAAGAAGGTTTGAGGATCTTGAGTGTTGGAAGAAAGCCCGTTTACTTGCTGCCGAGATTTATACAATCACTAATAAAGATCCCTTCAAAAGAGATTTTTCGTTAAGAGATCAGATTTTGAGAGCCAGTGGTTCAGTAATGGATAACATTGCTGAAGGCTTTGAAAGGGGTGGTAATAAAGAGTTTGTACAGTTTCTGTTTTATTCAAGGGCATCATGTGCTGAGGTAAGATCACAACTTTACAGAGCCTTTGATAGAGAATATCTTAGCAAGGATTTTTTTGACAAACTCTACGGTCTTTGTGAAGAGGTCGCCAAAATAATTAATGGGCTTATTATCTTTTTGAAGAAATCTACTAAAGTTGGATTCAAGTCTAATAACTGATGCACTGTGAACTCTGAACCAGGGATTTAACTTTAAAGCAGAAAAAATGATTTTGAGCAGATCAGATGTTGAGAAAGATATAAAATTACCCCTCATGGAAGCCTTCTATACCATACAGGGAGAGGGGGCACACCAGGGAAAGGCTGCGTATTTTATTCGCCTGGGTGGTTGTGATGTGGGTTGCGTCTGGTGTGACGTCAAGGAATCCTGGGATGCTGATCAGCACCCGCAGATACATGTGGAAGAAATTGTAAGTGAAGCCGCTAAGTACCCGGGCAGGCTGGCGGTGATTACCGGTGGCGAGCCCTTGATGCACGATCTGACTACCCTCTGCCAGGCTTTACATGCCGAAGGCTTCAGCATTAATATAGAAACTTCAGGGGCACACCCGCTCAGCGGACAGCTGGACTGGGTTTGCCTTTCCCCTAAGAAATTCAAAGCGCCCCTTCCCGAAATTTATGAACAGGCTGATGAGCTGAAGATCATCATTTATAACAAAAGTGATTTTCAATGGGCTGAGGAATTTGCGGCACGTATGCGCCCTGACTGCCAGCTGTTTCTCCAGCCTGAATGGAGTAAATCCGACAAAATGCTGCCGCTCATCGTAGAGTATGTCAAGGATCACCCCCAGTGGCGCATTTCTCTGCAGGTACACAAATACATGAACATACCCTAAAACAATGAAATTTACCATTTTCCGTTCGCTCATACTGACGTTCTCGGTCATCTTGCTCTGCAGTATTGATCTTCAGCAGCCGAAAATTATCAGGGTCGCCTGTGTGGGGGACAGTATCACTTACGGATCGCGTATCGAGAATAGAGAAGAAAACAGCTATCCGGCTCAGTTACAAAAGCTACTGGGTGAGGGCTGGGAAGTAAGGAATTTTGGCGTAAGTGGAGCGACTCTGCTCAAAAATGGCGATAAGTCCTACCGGGAGCTGGATGCTTTTAAAGATGCGATGGCTTTTGAGCCCGATGTGGTGATCATCAAACTGGGTACCAATGACTCAAAGCCCCAGAACTGGCAGTATGGCAGCGAGTATGTTTCCGATTACCGTTCATTGATACAGGAATTCAAAAACCTGACTTCCGAGCCTAAGATCTGGATCTGCCAGCCGCTACCGGTATTTGAGGACCATTACGGAATTACAGCTCAGGTAGTAGACGATGAGATAGTACCTTCTATAAAGAAGATTGCCCGGGCTGAAAAAGTCAAAACCATTAACCTCTATAAGGCTTTGGATGGTAAACAGGCGATGTTTCCTGATGGTATACACCCGGATGCAGCTGGGGCAAAGGTAATGGCAGAAACTATTGCCAAAAAAATTAAAAAAGCAGCCATCTGACCTTATGTTTGCTCAATAAAAAGCTTATATTTGCAACTCTTTTGACAAAACGAACTTAGTTAACGGCAAAATCCGTTTGGAAATACAGATAAAAAAGCGAGAGCTATGAAAAAAGACATACATCCCGAGTACAAGAAAGTGGTTTTCCACGATACTTCAAGTGACGTGAAATTTATCACGCGTTCTACGATGAACTCTGAGGAAACCATCAAATGGGAAGACGGTAATGAGTACCCTGTAGTTAAAGTTGAAGTTAGCTCGGCTTCTCACCCTTTCTACACTGGTAAGAAGCTGTACGTGGATACTGCTGGCCGCGTTGAGAAATTTAACAAAAGATACAAGCGTAAAGATTAACGCCATTCTTCAAAGATTTGAATCCAAAGTCTTCAGTCAACTGAAGACTTTTTTGCTTTTAAGGCTGCCTTGTAGCAAATTCGTCCCTTAAACATACGCTTTTCCTAAGCTGGAGTTAAACCTATTACGATTGCCATGCAGTTTGCTGAAATTCCCGGACTGACAGACATCAAGCAGAGCCTGATCCATGCGGCGCAGGAAGGGCATATTGCCCACGCCCAGCTTTTCCTCGGACCGGAAGGTAGTGCAAACCTGGCTATGGCGGTGGCCTTTGCTACCTACCTGAATGGTGATCAGCCTCAGTTGGACGGCAGCCTGGCAGAAGGAGACGCTACAGCCAGGCTGCAAAAGCATATCCACCCGGATGTGCACTATGTTTTTCCGGTGAGTGCTACCAAAAATATTTCGGGCAAGGATGTCATCAGTGATAGCTATATTCGGGAATGGCGGAGTTTTCTGCAGGAAAAGCCCTATGGTAACCCGGTAGACTGGTCTTTCCACTTTGGGGCCGAAAACAAACAACTGAATATTTCCAAAGAAGAAAGCAGGAATATTATCCGTAAGCTGAGCCTCAAATCATTTGAAGGCAGATATAAGGTGGTCATTCTGTGGATGCCTGAATTTTTACATCCATCTGCGGCAAATGGTATTCTCAAAATATTGGAAGAGCCGCCGGAAAATACACTATTCCTCTTGGTAGCGAATGATGCGGAAAAAATATTACCAACCATCCTGTCGCGGACACAGATAGTGAATATTCGCGCGTTTAGTGATGCGGAGATCGTAGGTTATCTGGCAAAGTCGGAAGGAGTAGCGCATCCTGAGGACAAGCGCATTCAGCGCTTCCGGCAGATTGCTACCCTGGCTGACGGAAACCTGAACCAGGCTATCAAACTGATGAGCGAGGTGGAGGAAGACAGCCACCAGCTGTTCAGGGACTGGATGCGCCTCTGCTATACCCGCAACTATACCAAACTGGTGGAAATGAACGATCAGATCCAGAAGATCGGCAAGGAATCCCAGAAAGGACTCATGCAGTACGGGCTGAGCATGATGCGTGAGACGCTCATGCTACTGGCAGCCGAGGACCTGCAGGATGATTCTGGAGCAGTAATAACCGCCGAAAAACAACTGATCAGGGTACTGGGAGAAGAACTGAAATTTGTCACTAATTTCAGTAAAGTTATGAACTTTGAGAAGGTAGAGCGAATTTCACAGTTATTTAGTCAGGCGCATTATCACCTGGAAAGAAACGCTAATCCCAAAATCGTATTTCTGGATATTTCCTTGAAAATAGGGCAGATGATACGGTGAGTAAATACTTTGAATAATAGAACAAGCACAAATTGATGAAACTGAAAATAGGCACCCGAGGAAGCAAACTGGCATTGTGGCAGGCCCATTATGTGGCGCGCCTGCTGAAGGAAGGGGGGATAGAGACAGAAATCGTGACCATAGAAACCCGCGGAGATAAGAAACTGGATGTGAGTATCGCCGAAATTGGTACCAAAGGTGTTTTTACCGAAGAGATAGAGCAGCAGCTTGCTCAAGGCACAATTGACATTGCCGTACATAGTGCCAAAGATATGCAGTCTGAGTTGCCGGAAGGTTATGAACTGATCGCATTTACAGAAAGAGAGAAGGTCAATGACATCCTGGTCAGCCATCAAAAAGACCTCGATCTGCAGGATAGTAGCAGGCCCCTGGTGATCGGCACCTCCTCTGCCCGCCGAAAAGCCATGCTACGGCATTTTTATCCGCATGTATCTACTGTTGAAATGCGGGGGAATCTGCAAACCCGTATCTCAAAAATGGAATCAGGCGCCTGTGATGCCATGTTGCTGGCCTATGCTGGTGTACACCGTATGGGATACCATGATATGATTGTCCATGAATTTAATACCCATCATTTTACTCCGGCGGTAGGGCAGGGGAGTATTGCCATTGAAGCACTGGCGAGCATGGATTCCGGAAAAAAAGCCAGGATTAGTTCACTCCTTGAACACGGCAGTAGTGCTGTTCAACTGAAAGCAGAGCGGGCTTTTCTGAGGACCATGCGGGGCGGTTGTAGCATCCCGGTATTTGGACTGGCCACTATTGAAAACGGACAACTCAACCTGCGGGGCGGTATCATCAGTCTGGATGGACAGGAGGTGATCCGTGAGCATATCTGTGGTCCGCTGGATACTGCAGAAGTTTTGGGAGAAAGGCTGGCCCGGGCAGTCCTGGCGCAGGGAGGCGATCGTTTGCTGGAAAATATCAGAAAGCAGATGAAAATTGATTAAACTTGTCATTGGAAAATGGAAAGAACATTCATGAAGAGGCATATTATCGGGCTTTTGCTGCTCACCCTTTTTGCAGGAGCCTGTAGCACAGAGAAAGAATATCTTGTTACATTTCATACACCCTATGGTAAAATGCGGGCTATTCTCTACGATGCAACTCCGGAGCATAAAGAAAACTTTTTAACACTCGCACAAAGTGGTAAGTACGACAGCACCATCTTTCATCGTGTAATTGAGGACTTTATGGTGCAGGGAGGTGACCTGAGCACAAGCCCCGCTTATAACCCTGAGGAAGACTCCATAGATTATACGATTCCTGCTGAATTCGTAGATACCCTTTTTCACAAAAAAGGGGCACTGGCAGCAGCTCGTCAGGGAGATCAGTCCAATCCTGAGCGCGAATCCAGCGGAAGCCAGTTTTATATCGTACAGGGTACTGTATATGAAGAAGACGAACTGCTAACCGACATGAGTAAGCTGGGCAAAGGTATACAGGAAATGCTCCGGAACGGTGGCTACGACAGCCTTGGCGAGGAACTGATGAGCCTGTACCGCAGCGGTGATTTTGATGCCTACACCCAGAAGATGATTGACGTGAAGCCTTTGGTTGAAGATGCGCTTAATATTGAAGTTGACCGCAAATATTCTAAAGAGAGACTGCAAGCTTACACTACCATCGGTGGGGCGCCCCACCTGGACGATACGTATACCGTGTTTGGTGAGGTAATTGATGGTCTGGATGTGATAGATTCCATTGCTGCACAACCCACTGGCGGAGCAGACAAGCCTATAGAAAATATTTATATGACAGTTGAGGTAGAAGAAATGCCCAAAAAGAAAATTACCAAAGAGTACGGGTACCAGTTTCCTATTGAAAAGTAAAATATAATTTACCAGCATGAAAATTTTAATTACAGGCGCGAACGGTTTGCTGGGGCAGAAGCTTATAGCGCTTCTGGCTCACGAGGATAGGGTAGAGGTAGTCGCTACTTCCAAAGGCGAAAATGTCAATATTTATGATTTGCCTGACTATCATTTTCGTTCAATGGATATCAGTAAGCAGGAAGAGGTGTTTCAGGTGGTGGGTGAGGAGCAGCCTGACATCATCATCCATACTGCTGCCATGACCAATGTAGACCAGTGTGAGGAAGCAAAAGAAAAATGCTGGAGTGTCAATGTGGTAGCGGTAAGCGACCTGTTGGAAGCCGCCAGGGAAGCAGGCGCCTTTTTCATCCACCTTTCCACAGATTTTATTTTCAACGGAACACATGGTCCTATCTCTGAAGATGAGAAAGCCGACCCGGTGAATTATTATGGCAAATCCAAAACGGAAGCAGAACTGCTGGTCAGGCAGAGCGGGGTGGATTTTGCTATTATCCGTACGGCACTGGTGTATGGCATTACCCCTAATATGAGCCGGAGCAACCTGGTGCTTTGGGTAAAGAACAGCCTGGAGGATGGAAAAGCCATCAAAGTGGTAGACGACCAGTACCGTACCCCTACACTGGCTGAGGATCTGGCCATGGGCTGCTGGCTGGTAGCTCAAAAAAGAGCACAAGGCGTATTCCATATATCTGAAGAAGATGTATATACGCCTTACGAAATGGCCCTGCTGGTAGCCAGGCATTTCCGACTGGACGAAAAGCTGATCAGCCGAACCGATTCCAGCGAATTTAAACAACCCGCCCGGCGTCCCCCCCGGACAGGCTTTATCATTGAAAAAGCTAAAAAGGAGTTGGGCTATAAGCCCCATAGCTTTGAGGAAGGGCTAAGTATCGTAGAAAACCAGATAGTTGAAATTGAAAGACTGTATAAGCCCTGATCATGTAGCTTAAGAGTTCAGGGCAGCATTTTGAGTAATTAGTAGTAAATCTTCTATATTTAAGCTAAGTTGTTGGCTATTTCTTACCGCTGGCCAATAAGATTATTCGCTTTTGAATATTAACTAAGTTTATCAGCACAACCAACCAATCATGCGTAAACCCCTTTTACTATTTCTGGCTTTCCTGACAGGCAGTCTTCCAGCATTAGCCCAGGAGGCAGAAGAAAAAAGTATTGATGCCACGATCAATGAATTGTTCAATCCGGCGGCTGAGTATATCTTTTCTGTGATTTTTTACCCCATCATCACCATCAAGGGTGTGGAAGTTCCTTTTATTCTGCTTTGGCTGATTACCGGTGCTATCATTTTTACCTTTTATCTCAATTTTATCAATATCCGAGGCTTCGGTACTGCCATAGATATTATCAAGGGAAAATACACGCATGAAGGTGACCCTGGGGAAGTTACCCATTTTCAGGCACTGACTGCAGCCCTTTCGGGAACGGTAGGGCTTGGTAATATCGCCGGTGTAGCGGTGGCTATCGCTACCGGAGGTCCGGGCGCCACCTTCTGGATGATGCTGTTTGGCCTTTTCGGGATGTCTTCCAAATTCATGGAATGTACCCTGGCGGTAAAATTCCGCGACGAGCACGCTGACGGCACAGTATCAGGCGGGCCCATGTATTACCTCAGGAAAGGACTTGCCGCAAAAGGCCAGGGAAGGCTGGGTGCCTTTCTCGCTGGTTTTTTTGCAGTAATGGCCATAGGCGCTTCATTTGGTGGTGGTAATATGTTTCAGGTCAACCAGGCTGCCCAGCAGTTTATCGTGATCACCGGAGGACAGGATACGATGCTCGGACAGAACACTTGGGTGTTTGGGCTGATTATGGCAGTATTGGTCGGAGTTGTTATTATTGGCGGTATCAAAAGTATCGCGAAAGTAACCGAACGTATCGTACCATTTATGACTGCCTTTTATGTATTGGCAGCAATCGTGGTAATCGTAACCAATATTGGTCAGGTACCCGAGGCTTTTGCCACCATCGTCAGTGGAGCTATCAGTGGAGAAGCCTTGGGCGGTGGGTTGATAGGCACATTAATCACCGGTATGCGCAGAGCTACCTTCTCTAATGAAGCTGGTGTAGGTTCTGCAGCCATAGCGCACTCGGCTGTCAAAACCAGTGAGCCGGTTACTGAAGGTTTTGTGGCATCTCTGGAGCCATTTGTTGATACAGTGATCGTTTGTACGATGACGGCACTGGTGATCGTGATCTCGGGTGCTTACAAGGGCGAAAACGTAGCCGATGGTATTGCACTTACCTCTAACGCATTTGCCACCGTCATTGACTGGTTCCCCTTCATGCTTTCCATCGCGGTGATTCTTTTTGCTTTCTCCACCATGATTTCATGGTCATATTATGGTGTCAAAGCATGGAGCTATATTTTTGGAAAATCAAACTTTTCTGTAGGGCTCTACAAACTTATCTTCTGTGCTTTTATCGTTATTGGTGCATCTGCCAGCCTGCAGGGTGTGATTGACTTCTCGGACGGTATGCTCTTTGCCATGTCATTGCCCAATATTCTGGGTTGTTACATCCTCGCCCCCCTGGTCAAAAAGGATATGCAGTCCTTCCTGACGCGCATTAAGAAAGGGAAAATTGAGGTTTACGATTAACTTAGTTTACTCCTCGCAGTAGACCATATCATACTGCTCCGATGTAAGTGCCTGTCGTTTGATGATATCGCCCGAAGTATTAAGGTGTATGACAATATACAACTTTGCTTCGGGCACATATTTTTCTGCCAGGAAGATACTGTTAGCGTCACTGATGCTACCCAGCAAACGAATATCGTCATAGGTTGGGCTCAGCAGTTCACCCTGCTGATCACTCATCACTCCATAGCCGCCATTCCGGTAAATCCTGAAAATTTTCTCTTCTTCAGTCTCCTCCATTAGATTGAACTCTTCAATGTCGCTGTACAGGACATATTGCTGCTCCTTGTCATAGGGCATATTCCTTGAAATACGATGCAGCATCCACTTACCATCCTGCTTTACCAGTGCCGCCGTATCGTTCCAGTAGCGGATTTCGTCAAAAGCAAATTCGGTGAGTGCCTCTTCCCGCTGGTTAATCAGGCCAAACCCACCATCCTTTCTGGCAATGAAGATTTCACTGTAGGATGAATCCTCCGGATGGTAGACCGGCTTACCGTAAGTCTGTAATACCGACTCGTATGCCGGGCTGATAAAAATGTTACCCGCATATTTATAGGCGCCGAATTTTTTGTTCTGAAATACTGCCAGCACTCCATCTTTATAATTACTGATACTTTGGTACTTAACCGACAATAATGAATTGCCCAGGCTGTCCAGCAGGCCTTTTCGGCCCTTCTGGTCGATCACAAACAGCCCTGGTTCATACAGTTTCAGATCGTCAAAATTTTCCTGTAATACTTTCTGGCCGAAGCGGTTCCATACCTCTTTTTTACCGCTACGGGGAGCAATCATCAGAAACTCCTTTGTCGCAGATGGATCCGAAGCTGAGGATTTCAGGAGAAGAAAATTCAGGGTTTCGGGAGATGAAAGGCTCAGGGCTTTTCCATCAGAGAACAGTACCTTTACACTGTCTTTGGCATCAGCGTATTTGCTGATAAGCAATGCAAAGCTCTCACCGATCAGCTTTACCGAATCATACTCCTGCATTTCACCATTACGACGCAGATCGATAAAGCTGTATTTTTCCTTATTCCTGAGGGCAATCCAGTTACTGCTGAAAAAGGCTCTCTGATAAGTTTCTGCATGCTGCTTTTCATCCTGCTTATTGTACAGGTAATAGACGGAGGCCGTTCGGTTAAGGAGGCTGTCATTGCGTACGTAGGCGATCATCCGGTCTTCACGGAGCAGCCATTGTTGTTCCTGAGGGGCTATTCCATTGATTTTCCGGATGATATTGTGCTTGTTTAATGGTACTGCAATGTCCAGGTTGATGTCTATCACACTCTCATAGGCATCAGTATAGGCAATGATATGTCGACTGTCCAGCAGGGAAACATCTTCGTAGAGAAAGGAAAGTTCCAGTGGACGCTGATCCGCGACCGCCAGGAGCCGGTCACGATTGGTTACGGCTACTTTGCCGTTCTGTCTCAGGCTGACAAAGTTTTCCAGAAAATCTATTTCTTCATATTCAGGTTTGAGTAAAATCCTGCCGTTGAATGTGCTCAGGCCCCACAAACCATCAACGCTGAACCTGATAAACTGATACCGCGGTTTTTCCTGCCCGGAGAGTTCAACAGCGGGAGAGGGCACAAGTACAGCGGTATCCAGCGGCTGCGGCATTTCCGCATGGGGCAGTAGCTGTGAGCCTGCGTGGTGGAGGAGTCTGTACTTACTTTCTTCAATTTTCACCAGTAGAATACCTGCTCCAAGGTCAAACACATGCTGGCGTAAGGTAGCAGGTGGCTGATCACGTCCTGCTGGCAAAAGGAATTCTTCAATCAGTTCCCCGCTTTTGGTGAGTAACTGATGCTTTGTTTCCCCATCCTGGACAATGGCAAGGTGTACTATATCCCCGCTTACACCATCACAGAGGTAAACCGACGGAATCAGGTCATAACGAGTGGTAATGGCATATTTGCCCTCGCTATCCATAAGTCCGTAGTGCTTCTCCTCGTACACCGGGGCCAGTACCTTTTTGCTGAGCCGGCTGGCTCTCTTTAGCGAGTCAAGTAAGGGCAGTTTGGGATATTGAGAGAAAAAGGCTGTCGCAGAATAGCGGTCACGGTACAGGTGGTACAGCAGATTTACGGCAAGCGGTGTGTGAACACTATTCGGATAATCTCTGATAAATGCCTCGTAGGCTGCAAATTCATTGGATGCTGTGGTAATTTCCAGAATCTGCCTTTCAGCCTGAGGGCGAAAAGGGGAATCTGGAAAAGCCTCCAGGAAGTTTAGATAGCTTTGTAGATTGCCCGCCCTGGTTTTTTCTCTGAAGACCAGTGTATTGTATCGCTCCTGGGCGAGCCTGAATTCCGCTGCCTGGGGGTAAGTATCCATAAAGGATTTATAGGCTTCGTAGGTATCAAGCCCGCTTGCAGTCTCAAACGACAGTTGATTCCTCCTGCTGATCGCTTTATCCTGCTGTGGCGCACCAGGGTGCTGGTCCAGAAAGGCCTGGTAAGCATCAATGCTGTGGCTATCAGCAGCCCTGATATAGGCAAGGCTGTCATTTAGCAGTTTTTGCTCGATGAGGGATAGGCTATCGATACCGATCTTCAACATCCGGCCGCGACTTTTGGTGTCGGTAATCCGATAGTCGTACAGGGCTTTCTGAATATACTGGTAAGATGAATCTATGTCATAGCCGGTATAGGCACTGTCTGTATAGAGTAGTGAATAGACATAGTACAGGTCAGCATTCAAGCTATCCTTAGGCAGTGCCTTGTTTAACTTTACGAGTGCAGCCTCGTACTTACTTTTCTCGATCAGCTTTAGTGCCTGCTGACTACTACTACAGGCAGTGATCATCCAAAGAGTCAGGTATAACAGCGGTAGACTTCTCCTCATTTCCTTTGCTAATGTTTGCCTAAATATCGTAAAAAAAGCTTAGACATAATTTTACCGAATCATGAACATAAAAGACAGAGAAAAAATCAGAAGTTTAGCTGAAAGGTTTGACAAATAAGTCTAAAAAACTATCTTTGCAACTCCAAAAATCAGAGCGATGCGTTATGCGTAGCGTTTTGGCGGGATGTAGCGCAGCCCGGTTAGCGCACCACGTTAGGGACGTGGGGGCCGCTGGTTCGAATCCAGTCATCCCGACTTAGTACAAATCAAAAG
>CAZFFW010000053.1:0-29147 GCA_964518125.1 uncultured Porifericola sp. | reverse complement strand
TATCCTTCAGTACTTGTTTCAAGGGGGCAAGATATGATTTCGGGTAAGGAGAAACGCCTCGGGCAATGGCACACTGTACATATTCTCTACCGGGTAATACGGTAAAGGAAGGAAAATCGCCCGCCTGATAATCAATTTTAGAGTTGGTCTCCTGGGATAGCATAATCTTATCTTCAGACTGATCGGTGCCAAGTAGGTGATACTTTACTTTAATATTGCTGAAAAACTCATTGGGGTCATCAGTGATATTGATTTGGGTATAAAACAGGCTGTTGTTATCAATCCAGCTTGGAAAAAAAGACATGGTAGCATCAATCCGGTCAGTAATGCGCTGTTCCTTCATGTCAAACAAATAAATTTCCATCCAGTCGTTTCCATCTTTATCCATCTGAAGGGCCAGGTAACGATTATCCGGTGAAGGATAGAAAGAATAAATTCCATAAGTTGCGCTGTCCCGACGGTTGATTTCCTGGGTAGAAAAAACGACCTCTCCTTCCTTTAAAGGATTTTGATAGCGGACAATCTGATTACTGTTACTTGAGGATACGAACTGCAGTATATAAATATAATCCTGGTTTACTTTGGGCACCTGGGCACGCACATCCGAGGAGGTCATTAATTTCTCAATCTCGCTATGTAGCTCTTTGTACCCAGTGATATTAGAAAGTGTTTGCTTGGTCTGGTTGTTTTTCCAGTTCATCCATTGCTTTACCAATGGATCTTCCATTTCCTCCATCCCCCGGTAAGGATCATGCAATTGAATACCAAACTTAACTTCAGTAACAGCGCCTAATGAATCCGGTGTTGGTTGCGCTTTGGCATGCAAAAGCAACAGGCATAGTGAAAAAGTGTGTAGCGTAATTAAAAACCTCATGGTAGTACTTATTATTAAATGGATGATGCTTTATTGATACTTAAAGGACTATAGTATTGTAAATCACCGTGGTAGGCGACTTTGGGCAAACTTAGCTTTACTTCAAAGGATGAATCTTGATCTTGTATATCCAAAGTGAATTCTTCTCCATAGTAAGCTTTCAGTATCTGATACGTATTTTCTAAGCCTACTCCGGTACTCACCCCCGTATAGTTTAGTTTCTTGGCGTTGCTTACACTAAACCGTACCTTATCATTTACCCAAAACCTTACTCTTATGGGATGGTTTTGGTCATTACGTTTTCCGTGTTTCAAGGCATTCTCCACGTAATTCAAAAATACCCTGGGAAGTACCGCAATAGACTGTGTATCCCCTTCAACAGTGAAGCTCACTTGTAAGCCCGGGAAAATATGGTGATACAATTCAAAATAGTCCTGGATATAGTGGATCTCTTCTGAGAGGCTGACCAACTGGTGGCCTTTGGTCTTTAGGTTATAGCGTAGGTTTTCCGATAGCAATAAAAGCGGTATGGCCACTGATTGGTCTTCTGCTACTTTGGCATGGATATGTGAAAGCGTATTAAAGGTAAGGTGTGTATTGAAGATGTTGCGGTAGGAATGTAGTTCCAGTTTGGTGAGTTCCAACTCCCTTTGTGTAAGCTGTTGTCTGCTACAGGCCAGTTGAACTTCTTTTTGGCTCAGGTAACGTATCTTTGCTATACTATATTTATACGCAAAAACGGCTATTGATACAACGATGAAGATAAAAGCACTGAGCACAGCGCCTACGAGGCTATCCGAAAAGGAATACGTCGTATCAAATCCCGACCATGGCTCAAGCCAGTAATCATAACTAAAGAATAAAAAAGTAAAAAAAGCAGTGGTAACAAATGCCCGGAAGTAAAACCCCAATTTGTTAGTATACCACAGGGAATAGATATGAAATATAAGTAGATAGAAAAAGAGAGCGTAGAGTAATTCCAAAAATAGATTTACAGGGAGCACCAGCCAGATAGGTTTATCTTCAATAATCATTGAAGAGATAAGCATCACAATCAAAAAACCTATCCAACTGACCAAATGGGTAATTTTTTCAGTTTTACTTAACGATAGTAAAATGCCTGACTTATCGTTCTGAATATTTAGCTTCAATTATGTATAATTTAAAGTGGCGATTGTTCATCCAAGCTCAATAGTATAAAATATTTTGCAATTCATTTTTTGGTTGAGAACAGTTCATGTATGCTAAAGTCTTACTGGTGTTCTTTTCTGCCTAGTTCATGTCCTTTTTGGTGAAGTTCATGAAATTTAGTGGATTTTGGTTTGGTACATTTCCTGTGAGACATAAATTGCAAATGTAAATAATTATACAAATTAACCATTTCACTATGTCAAATTTAACAAAAACTGGTAAGAAACAGGTAAAAATGAAAGTTTTGAGTACTGAAGCCCAAGCTAAAATCAGAGGAGGTAAGGAGTTTCCCAAGTGGTTGGAAAAATTGGTAAACCGAAGCGAACATTAACTTTTAACTACATTAAATTGAAAGAAAGCCAATCATGGCTTTCTTTTTTTATATCTCCTCCATATCCATTGATCGCTTTCCCTCAATAAGACGAGTTGAAAAATCTTGTATACAGTCAAATAATTTTAAACTATTTAATTTTTACTATAACTTTTTTAATAGTAATTTTCCAAGTTGATAATAAGTTATGATAGATCGTTTTACAGCTTACCGTCAGCTTGATTTTATGGACTGTGGCCCGACTTGTCTGCGCATGGTCGCCCGACATTATGGGAAGCATTATTCATTGGAAGAATTACGGGAGAAAACATTTACTTCTAATCAGGGAACCTCTCTACTAAACCTTTCACAAGCAGCTGAGCAGCTTGGTTTTCGTACTAATGCGGTAGTAACCGACCTGGATACCCTGAGCAAAGATATATTGCTTCCTTGCATTGCGCATTGGAAAGATCAGCACTACATCGTGATTTACCGGATTACCTCCAAACATGTTTATGTCGCTGATCCGGCAGCCGGTAAACTGCGTTATCGCAAGAAAGAATTCCTGCAAGGTTGGCAATCAGTAGAGGAAAAGTCCGGAATCTTATTGCTACTGGAACCTACCCCTAACTTTCAACAACAACTGACACACGGGGTAAACACTCGTACAGGTTGGCATTTCTTAGCACCTTTCTTTCGCCCATACAAGCGTTATCTCTATCAACTGTTGCTAAGTGTGGTGGTGATCAGCACACTTCAGTTTATTTTTCCCTTTCTTGCCCAGTCATTGGTAGATGAGGGCATTCGTCATCAAAATTTAGAATTCGTTTACATCATTTTGATAGCTCAATTGGTATTGTTTACCTCACAGACCGTAGGGGAAGTTGTCCGTAGTTATCTGCTACTATATGTGGGCAACCGGGTGAGTATATCGCTGCTTTCCAGCTTCTTGCAAAAGTTGATGCAGTTACCGCATCCTTTTTTTGAGAAAAAGAATTTGGGTGATTTGTTTCAACGCATTATAGATAATGAACGCATTGAAAACTTTCTTACAGCACAGTCCCTCACGGTGCTGTTCTCCCTACTTACGGTTGGCATTTTTAGTATTATCCTAGCTTTCTACAGTATTTTCATTTTTTTGGTGTTTTTGTTTGGGGCATCGCTCTACATAGGCTGGATTCTGCTACTATCCAAACGGCGGGCTATGCTCGAGTACCAGCGTTTTGATGTATCAGCAGAACACCAAAGCCAGCTACAGGATTTACTCTACGGTATGCCGGAAATCCGACTAAACGGCTCCCAGCAAAGGCGCCGCTGGCGCTGGGAAGCGGTGCGTATCAAACAGCATCAGGTTACTGTCCAAACCCTTTCGGTAGACCAACTTCAAACCCGTGGTGGGGCCTTCATCCACGAACTCAAAAACATTGGTATTTCTTTCCTTTCGGCTTTTCTTGTAATTAAAGGAGAGATGACTTTAGGGATGTTAATAGCAGTACAATACATACTGGGACAGCTCAATGCCCCTTTGTTGGGATTGATTGGATTTATGCAGTCTGCGCAAGATGCCAAACTTAGTCTGGCCAGGTTGAACGAAGTATTTCAAAAACCCAGTGAGCATACAGGACCTGATATCTTGCTGAATACTGAAGACAATCATACAATTCACCTGGATAAAGTCACTTTCCGCTATGAAGGCCCTGACTCAGCTGCCGTGCTACAAAATATAAGCTGTTCTATTCCTCAAGGGCAAGTGACGGCTATAGTAGGCACAAGTGGCAGCGGAAAAACTACCTTATTGAAGCTGTTGCTCAAATTCTATGAGCCAACGGAAGGTAACATTTATGCAGGCAATAACTCATTGGATAAACTGCCTGCAACTACTTGGCTCTCCCAGTGCGGGGTGGTTATGCAGGATGGATATATCTTTGACGATACGATTCTTGCTAACATCACGGAATCGGACAGTAGAAATCCTTTGGATAAGTCTAGACTAGCCCATGCAGTGCATATTGCCCATCTGGAATCTTTTATCCAATCATTACCCAACGGTTACCATACACATATTGGTCAAAACGGGATGGGGCTTTCAGGTGGACAGCGCCAACGTATACTGATAGCAAGGGCAATCTATAAAGATCCCAAATACTTGTTTTTTGATGAGGCCACCAGTGCCCTGGATGCCGAAACCGAAAGCTTTATTGTCAATAACCTGGAAAACTTCTTCCAGGACAGAACAGTTGTTATTGTAGCCCATCGCCTCAGCACAGTCAAACATGCTGACAAGATTTTGGTACTGGAAGAGGGAAGAGTCGTAGAACAAGGCACTCATTCAGAACTTGCCCGTCTCCAGGGGTACTATTACAACTTAGTCAAAAACCAATTAGAGCTAGGCGCATGACGGTCTTTCCTGAACCTGTTACTGAGCTTAGTGAGCCTTCTGAATATTTGCAAGAAGTGCTTGCCACTCCACCACGCTGGATATTCCGATGGGGGCAGGTAGGGGTATTTATACTTGTTATATTCCTGTTGATATTGGCATGGTTCATTCGTTATCCTGATCGCATTTCCGGGAAACTTGTCATTACCACTGCCAATCCCCCCATCGGGATCATTGCCCAAACAGATGGGTATATTATGGACTTACTCGTGACAGACCATGACACTGTTGAGGCAGGAGAAATTCTGGCTATTATTCAAAACCCGGCCCGTTATGAAGATGTAGTTCGAATAGAGAAGACTTTGCGACAACTCAATCCCCGCAATCTTATTTGGACTTTAGCTGATTCATTGGTATTTCCTACATATCAACTTGGTAATATGCAGCAGTATTACAGCCAATTGCAGTCTGCCTGGTCAGCCTATGAGCAATATCAAAAACTTAACCCTCACTACCAGGAAAGTTTATCTTTGGAACGCCAGTTAGTTCAGTATCAACAACTAATTGTTCAAAAGCAGACGGAACATAAGTTACTCAATCGTAAATCCGATTTGGTTGAGAAGGACTTTCTTCGTAACAAACAGCTTTATGCAACTCAGTCCATTGCCGAAAAAGCTTTAGAGATAAGTGAACGGGAATGGATAGAGGCAAAATATGCTGTACAAATACTTGCCAGTGAGCTTACTCAAATTCAATTGAATATGAGTCAATTGATACAAAAGCAGCAGCAATTAGCGCTTAAGCAGGATCAGACCCAAGTACAGTTACATAGCACATTACATAGCGCTTTAGACAACCAGATTGCAGCTCTTTCTCAATGGGAAGAACTATATGTATTGAAAGCTCCACTATCGGGTCAGGTGTCACTTTTTGATGTTGAAAACGCAAATCAATATGTGCATATCCAGGATACGGTGATGCGAATAGTGCCTGATAATAATCAGCCAGTGTTGGGTCGTTTGTTGGTTCCTATACAGAATTTTGGTAAGGTAAAGGTCGGGCAAAAAGTACAGGTCTATCTGGACAATTATCCTTTTGAAGAATATGGAACACTCCCTGCTACAGTAGAAGATATTTCTGATTTGCCCCAGCATGGATACTATCGTGTCATTATTAGCTTTCCTGAAGGGCTGAAAACACATTATGGAAATCAGATTCCCGCCCAGCATCATTTACAGGGCAGGGCTGAAATTATTACTGAAGAACGTAGGTTGCTAGAGCGTCTATTTGATATGCTGAAAGCCAAAGCTCTTATTGAAAGTGCGCTCTAATCAGCCTATGATCTTTGGACTGAAGAAAATGACCTTTAACTGGTCATTTTCTTTTCATATGTACTTTCAGTCAGTTTTCCTTTCAACATTTTCATATCCTCACTAAGCTTCTGTTCTACTACTTTGGCATAGAGCTGGGTAGTTCTCAGGTTGGTATGGCCTAGCATTTTACTTACACTTTCTATAGGCACTCCATTGGAAAGGGTAATTGTAGTGGCAAAGGTATGTCGTGCAAGGTGAAATGTGAGATTCTTACTAATTTTACATAATATAGCTATCTCCTTCAGATAAGCATTTGTCTTCTGATTAGTATAAACTGGAAGCACTTTCCCATGGGTCTTGCTAAGTGGATGATCCTGATATTTTTTTATTATAGCTTTTGCTTGCGGTAGTATTGGTACTTTGAACCACTCTTTTGACTTACGGCGTTGTCCTTGAATCCAATGATTACCATCTAAACCTACAACAATATTATTGGATGTTAGATCAAAAACTTCAGCGTAAGATAGCCCTGTATAGCAGCTGAAAATAAAAATATCTCGAGTTTGATCTAACCTATCAATAGGAAAGACTTTTTCTGCAATTCGTTTTAATTCCTCTTTGGTTAAGTAACCTCTGTCTTTCTTCTCTAATTTGAGTTTGAATTTCTGGAAGGGGTCTTTTACTAACCATTCTTCTTTGATAGCAAGGTTAATCATCTTTTTTAGCCTCTGAATATGTTTCATTGCTCCATTTTGACCGCAGGGCTTTTGATGACCATCTGGAGTGCGATGCTTAAGATACTTCTCGAAATCCTTGACAAACTTATAGTTTAATTCTTCTAGGAAAATATTTGAGGTCTTAAGTTTTTTATGTAGAAATTCACATACATATTTCTGTGTTGTGAAATAATTCTTCTGAGTACCCCAGGCTAATTCATCTTTCATTTCTTCATTGTGGTATTCCATAAGCTCACTTAGAGTTTTTCCACGATCATCTTTTCCTAAATAGCGATGCTTAATAGCTTCTGCTGTAACTAACTTTTTCTCTTTTTCTAACTGATGATGACATTCGTAAAGATGATTCTTGACTTGATCGAGATACATATTTAAAGCTTTAATTTCTTGTCTCGATCCCCTTGCAACCCCACGAGCTTCATCCCATTTATCTGCATCAATCCTGCGTTTGACGGATAAATCAAGTCGTTTACCATTTGCGGTAATCCTTAAATAAATAGGAACTTTTCCATTTGAGATACGATGTTTCTTCACAAAGAAGAGAATGCTAAAAGTGTTGGATGCTCTCATGACAGTTTCTTTTAAATGGTTTTACATTGATTTGATGTGTCCATTTAAAATTGGACACAGATAGTAGTTCAAATGAGCACAAATTGAGACAATTTTTATAATCACAGTAAACTGTAAATCAGTTACTTATCTCTATTTCTGTGTCCAAAATGTAGTAATAAAAAATGGACCACGAAATGGACACATTTTTATTGAAACTGTATGTATAAATTGGAGGGTAAAAAAATAAAAAACCCTCCAAATCATACGATTTAAAGGGTTTTAATGAATTATGAACTTTAAAATGTCGGGGCGGCAGGATTCGAACCTGCGACCCCCTGCTCCCAAAGCAGGTACGCTAACCGGACTGCGCTACGCCCCGATGATAATTAAAAGCCCTAAAAGCTAGTGAAAATTAGGCACTCGGCCTAATCTGCGGAGAGAGGGGGATTCGAACCCCCGGTACGCTTTGACACGTACGACAGTTTAGCAAACTGCTGGTTTAAGCCACTCACCCATCTCTCCGTAGCTGCTCCATAACACCCTTTTGGGTTTGGAAGTGCAAATATAGCACAAGTTTTTTTAGATCACCAAAGTATTGCTGAGGAAATTTCCCTTCATCCTCAAATGTCCCTAAATTGACACCTCATATGATCATGATCAGTAAAACTGATTTTCTGCACTTAGCGCCAACTTTTTTCGTTATAGTGATTAATTTTGTTGAGGAGGTTAATTTATGGAATGGTATCACCAGTTTGGAACAACTGAATTTATTTTTGCAGGACTTTTTATCCTTGCCTATATCCTTTATATCAACCGCATGGTCAGGATCAGCAGGATACTCAAGGCCAGTTTCCCAGCTATCATCAGCAAAGTGGTACTGCGAACGCTCTACTTTCTGCTGTTTATGGTAGCCTTGCTTGGCCCCTTAATGGGTAACACTACCAAAGAGGTGCAGGCCGTCGGTAAAGATATCTTCATAGCAGTGGACCTTTCTCAGTCTATGAATGCTACAGACGTGCAGCCATCCCGTCTTGAGAAAGTAAAGTATGAACTCCGTGACCTTGTCAAGGCCTTTAGTTCCGACCGCATAGGGCTGATCATTTTTTCCTCAGAAGCTTTTGTACAGTGCCCACTTACCTATGATCAAAGTGCGCTCAACCTCTTTATTGAAACACTTAATACAGGGCTTGTACCCAACACCGGTACTGATTTCGGGCCTCCGCTTCGCATGGCTTTTTCTAAAATGGAGGCAGATAATACGGCTCCCTCACAGCAAAAGTCCAAAATTATTATCCTCATTAGCGATGGAGAAGATTTTGGCGATGAAACAAATGATGTAGCGCAAGAGATTACCAGTGCAGGTATTAAACTGTTTACCCTCGGAGTAGGTACCGAAGAAGGTAGTCAGATACTGGTTAGAGGTATTCCTAAAACGGACAATAGTGGAAATGTGGTGACCACCCGGCTGGAGCCTCAGTCTCTGCAGCAACTTGCCGATAATACCGATGGGCAGTATTTTGAGATCAACAACCGCCGGGATGACTCATCGCGTCTGATCAATGCCATCAGCCAGATTGAAGGAGAACTGAGAGATTCGCGACAGATAGATACCTCTTCTAACAAATACCTTTATTTCCTATTGATCGGTGCTGTACTCTTTGCCGCAGACCAGTTGTTTAAGTTTAAAACAGTAAAAATATGAAACTTATCACAAGCATCATACTGGTAGTATTTACCCTGGCAGGCGTCATTGATAATATCGCTACTGTCAACCGCTTGAAAAAAGAGGCAGAACAGGCTTATAAGAACGGTGACTACAGCACTGCCATTGCCCATTACCAGACCCTGCTGGATTCACTGAATGTGCAGGATGATAATATCCGGCTAAACCTTGCTCATTCGCTTATTCAGGCAGGTGACACTATTTCTGCCCAGCGCAACTATAGTAGCCTGGTGAGAAGTAGCAATAAGAATGTCAAGTCAGTGGCTTACCAGCAGATGGGCGTCATTGCCAGCGACCAGCAACAGTACGAAGACGCGCTGAATATTTTTAAAGAATCGTTGAAAGCTGATCCCACTAATGAAGAAGCTCGCTACAACTATGAACTGGTGAAAGAACTGTTGAAAAAACAGCAGGAACAGCAACAACAGGATCAACAAAACCAGGATCAGCAGCAGGATCAACAAGACAAGCAAGACCAGGAGCAACAAGATCAGCAGCAACAAGATCAGCAGGATCAGCAACAGCAGGAGGGAGAGCAAGGCGAGCAGAGTGAGGAAAACCAGCAGGGGCAAAAACAGGAACAACAGCAAGAAGGAGAAAGTGACGAAAGTCCCCAGGACGCTGATGAGCAAGACGCCCAGCAGGGAGAGCAGCAGCAGGAGGGCGAGAAGAGTGATGAAGAACAGTCTGCCTCACCAATCAGCGAGCGCCTGAAAGAAATGAATATCAGTGAAGAGAAAGCTCGTATGATCCTGGAAGCTATGCGTAACAACGAAATGCAGTACATTCAGCAGAATCGTCGTCGTCCGGATAAGCCCCGCGACCGTACCAAGCCTGATTGGTAATAAGCTTAGTTTTGTTTGCTGTTGACAATTGTCACGCATCTTTACCGGCATATTTTTTTTAACTAAACATAATCCAAAAAATGAACGAAGTGTATATCATGGCGGCGGTAAGGACGCCCATAGGATCTTTTGGGGGAAGCCTTGCCTCCCTGAGTGCGATTGACCTGGGAGCAGCCGCGATCAAAGGAGCGCTGGAAAAAAGTGGTGTTGAGGCCGCACAGGTACAGGAAGTGATGATGGGCAATGTAGTGTCAGCCAACCTGGGGCAGGCTCCTGCCCGTCAGGCCGCTGTTGCTGCCGGTATCCCTTATGCCGTGCCCTGCACGACGATCAACAAAGTCTGTTCTTCCGGGATGAAGTCGGTGATGTTTGGCGCACAGTCCATCATGCTCGGGCAGCAGGATATCATTGTGGCCGGAGGTATGGAAAGCATGTCCAATATTCCGTATTATCTACCCAATGCCCGCTTTGGTTATAAATATGGCGGTGGTGAAATAGTGGACGGACTGGAAAAAGACGGTCTCTTTGAAGCTTATTATAAGTTTGCCATGGGTAATTGCGCCGATAATACCGCCAAAGAAATGAAGATCAGCCGCGAAGAGCAGGATACTTATGCTATCAATTCTTACAAACGGGTGGCCGCCGCTACTGAGGAAGGATACTTCCGTCATGAAATCGTACCAGTAGAAGTCGCACAGCGTAAGGGTGACCCTATAAAAATTGAAGAAGACGAAGAGTACAGGCGCGTGAATTTTGATAAGATCCCGAGCTTGCGCCCGGTATTTTCCAAAGACGGAAGCGTAACAGCGGCCAACGCTTCTACCATCAATGACGGGGCCTCTGCCCTGGTACTGATGAGTAAAAAAAAGGCGGATGAACTGGGGCTGAAACCTCTTGCCAGGATCAGAGGCTTCGCTGATGCCGCCCAGGACCCTCTCTGGTTTACTACCGCACCTTCACTGGCCATTCCTAAAGCCATGAAGATGGCAGGGGTGAACAAAGCTGATGTGGATTTTTTTGAGATCAACGAGGCTTTCTCGGCGGTAGCCATTGCCAATAACCGTCAGCTGGAACTTGATCCGGAAAAGGTCAATGTTTTTGGAGGAGCCGTAGCCCTCGGCCATCCGCTGGGTTGCTCCGGAGCACGAATTATCACTACGCTGAATAATGTGCTAAACCAGAAAAATGCCCACTTAGGCGTCGCGGGTATCTGTAACGGCGGGGGCGGAGCCTCTGCCATCGTGATTGAGCGGGTAGGCTAAACTCAAAAGACTGAAATACCTTACGGAAACTTTTTAATATCGTATTGACTCATTAATATAGTGTTGCAGGCCGTCTTATCGCTGTCCTGCCTGTGCAGGAGAGAGGAAAGTCCGGGCAGCGCAGAGCGCCGTACTTCCTAACAGGAAGGATCTGAACTGGTGACGGTTCAGGTACAGAAAGTGCCGCAGAAAATATACCGCCCCGATGTATTTCAGGGTAAGGGTGAAATGGTGAGGTAAGAGCTCACCGCCCTGCTGGTGACAGCAGGGGCAGGGTAAACCTTACGGGCTGAAAGGTCAAATAAGCTAAGGCTGTACCGGCTTTGCCGGTATGAGAGGGCTGCTCGTCCAACTTAGCGGGTAGACCGATAGACCCTGTCAGCAATGGCAGGGCTAGATAAATGATAAGAGATGCTGCCTCGGCAGCATGACAGAACCCGGCTTACAGGTCTGCAACATTATTTTTTTATACCACAAGTGATTATGGCAAAAATTCTGATCATAGATGATGAAAGGGCTATTCGCGGCTCCCTCAAAGAGATACTGGAGTACGAAAAGTACCAGGTGGATGAAGCGGAGGATGGCGAAGAAGGTCTGAAAAAACTTACCAGAGAGCAGTACGATATTGCCCTGCTTGACATCAAAATGCCCCATATGGATGGTATGGAGGTGCTGCAGAAAGCAGTTGAGGCAGGAGTGGATACCCAGTTTATTATGATATCAGCCCACGGTAACATTGAAACGGCCGTAGAAGCTACCAAGATCGGAGCCTTTGATTTTATTGAGAAGCCTCCGGATCTTAACCGTCTGCTGGTGACGATCAAAAATGCCCTCGACAAGTCAGATCTGGTGGCTGAAACCAAAAAGCTCCGCAAAAAAATATCCGGGGTTACCGATATCGTAGGTGAGTCTTCCGCCATTTCAGACGTCAAAAAAACCATTGAGCGGGTAGCGCCTACCGAAGCCCGTGTGCTGATTACCGGCCCTAATGGAACCGGAAAAGAACTGGTAGCCAAGTGGCTGCATGCCATGAGTAACCGTTCCGGCGGTCCGCTGGTAGAATTGAATTGTGCTGCCATTCCCTCTGAACTGATTGAAAGTGAGCTTTTCGGACATGAAAAAGGCTCTTTTACTTCTGCCATCAAGCAAAAGAAGGGGCGCTTTGAGCAGGCTCATGGAGGTACTTTGTTTCTGGATGAAATCGGTGACATGAGCCTTTCGGCCCAGGCCAAAGTGCTGAGGGCGCTACAGGAACATAAAATTACCCGTGTAGGAGGGGACAAGCCTATCAGTGTGGATGTAAGGGTCATCGCTGCTACCAATAAGGATCTGAAGAGAGAGATTGAAGAAAGTAATTTTCGGGAAGACCTCTACCACCGCCTGGGTGTGATCCTGATCCATGTGCCTCCGCTCAAAGAGCGCAGAGATGATATACCGCTGCTGGTGGATAAGTTTCTGAATGATATCGCCGAGGAATATGGAGCACCCAAAAAGCATATTACCGGGGATGCGCTGGACCAGCTGAAAGAAATGGAGTGGACCGGAAATATACGGGAACTTCGTAACGTGGTGGAAAGGCTGGTAATTATGTGCGATGCTGAAATCAGCGGTGAGGACGTGAAAAAATATGCCTGACAGACAAAAGAGCAATTTTCATTGCTCTTTTGTACTTTTCTTACATGTCCTGCTCTTGTACAGGCCTCTCCTGCTTGTCCTGAACATCATCTACTGCATAGGCCGGGCATAGTACCTGGGGCGCACAAGCAGACATAGACGATAAAATTATAGCAACAAGTAGTAGTCTGAATCTCATCTTTATATAGTTTATGTTAATATTTATATATCAAATTTACTATAAATATTACATAAGTCAAATTTTTACTATAAAAAGTTTAATTGTCTATCCTTAGGAAATAAGTAGCCATAATCTAAAAGGAAACCATCAGGTTACACCCCCGTGTATCTGAGTTGTCAAACCGGCCTAGCACCTCAAATGTATTTTCCAAAGAATGGTACTTCCCCAGGTCCTGCGTTTCTAAGAAGGCACAGGAGTGTACATTGGCCAGGTCAATGATATTGATACCACCGTATCGTAAATTTCTATCCATATAAAAGGGATCGTTGATATCCCGGATAAAGACCTGCATCCAGGGCGGACAGCGAAAGAGTCCCTGCTTGTGCGCATAGGCCTGCGACATAAGTTCGGTCATGCCGTATTCTGAGTGAATTTGCGACACGTTCAGGCCCCGCTGGAGTATTTGGTGTAGTTCTTCCCTGACCAGTTCCTTTCGGCGGCCTTTCATCCCGCCGGTTTCCATGACAGTGACTCCCTGCAGATCAGGCTGGTAGTGCTCCGCCAGTTCCAGTAAGGCAAACGAAACACCCAGCAGGAGAATTTGTCGCTTGCTTTTTTTGGCTGTATCTAATTGCCCGATCAATTGCTCATAATCCTGCAGGTAGAAGCCAGAGAGCGGAGACTGACTCTCCCTGATGAAGTAGTCTGTCATTGCCACCAGGGAGGCGTGCTGTCGCTCCAGGTAGGAAGGTAGCAGGGCAAAAATGTGGAAATCCTGCAGCTGACCATACTGCTGCTCAAAGATACTCCGGCAAACCTGCAGGTAAAAAGCTGTATCGTTCACATAATGTCGGCTGGGCTGCTGCCCGCTAGTACCACTACTCTCAAAATAGGTCCAGTCACTGGCTGTATTCTCTGTATCTTCGGTAACAACGCGTTGGTCCTTAAAAAAACGGATGGGCAGGAAAGGGATCTCTGATAACTGGTGTACCTGCCCCGGCTTTTTGCCCAGATGGGCCAGATATGCATGGTAAATGGGGTTATGGATTGCCTGCCACTGAAAAAGAGATAGCGCAAAAGCCTCAAAGTTTTGAGCATTAATTTTGAAAAGTTTATCTTTAAAAAAACGGGCATTTTGCATGGCCAGAATATATCAAAATGGTAATTCAATCGTTATGCATGATATACGCGAAACTACAAATATGAAATTTTATACTTCCTTATTATGTGGCTTTTTGTTCCTGCTGGGGATGAGTAGCTGTTATGATGAGCCGGATTTCCCGATGGAACCCCGCCTGATAGATTTTGACGGAGGCTTCAAACAGGGCATTAAGTACAAGGATGTCCCCAATACCATTGTTGATTCTCTGATTCTTCGTGTGGTTTTCCAGGATGGCGATGGCAACCTGGGGCTTACCGGTGATGAGCCTAGTCCTATTTTGCGCGAACAGTTCATTTTTCAGTTAGATGAAAATGGTGAATACATCCGTTATGACCCCGCTCTGGAGCCTTTTGACTGTACACGTTTCAGTTATTTCAATATTGTAGGGCGGGATACCATTCAGGACACTATTGCTATTGAGTACAATCCTTATTATTACAACTTTGAAGTCGGTCTTTATGTGAAAGAGGATGGTGTTTTTGAAGAGTTTGATTTCCGTAAAGAACTTTGTCGTGCGCCACTGGGAGGCCGCTTCCCCCTTCTGAAAGACGATTTTAGCAATACCAAGCCGCTGGAAGGAGTCATACAGTACAGCATTGCTTCTACTGGTCTGCAGACCAGGTTCCGTAATGATACCCTTAAGCTGACGGTCAGAATCAGGGATCGGGCACTCAACGAGAGTAACATCATTGAGAGCGAGCCTTTCTCATGGAACGATATAGAAGTACCGGTAGATGAATAATCAGGGCTGGCTAAGTTGTTTTTTCAGCTGGTAAAAAAATCCGAATATCTCTTCACGGCTAAGCACCATGCTTGGCCTTTTTTTATCCCCCTTTTCTAATACAGTCAGCGATGCTGCATCTTCTCTTTCCAGTGCTTCCAGGCTCTCCAGCAGGCTGAGGCCATCGCTGAGACTGATACCTGACAGCTTTGCTGTTGCTGCCTGTGGAGGCGGAGCCAGTTTGACAAGGTCGCGCAGTTTCAGCACCTGCAATTCCAGCCGAAAGCGCTGACTATTAAAGAACTCACGGACAAATCCGCTGGCAGGTCGGAATATCAACTCATGAGGCGTCCCGATCTGCTGGATACGGCCCTGGTCCATCAGGCAGATGCTATCACCCAGGGTCACTGCTTCAAACACATCATGGGTAACCATCAGCATGGTTTTATTTTTTAATGTTTCAAGGGTCAGAAATTCCTGTTGTATCTGCTGCTTGGTGATTGGGTCCAGTGCCCCGAAAGGCTCGTCCAGTAAGATGAGCTGCGGGTCAGCGGCCAGTGCCCGTGCCAGACCTACCCGCTGCTGTTGACCTCCGCTTAGCTCATGTGGGTAGCGGTGGAGCAGCGATTCATCCAGCCCTATCAGCGACATTAGCTCAAGATTTCTCCTGTTAATTTTTTCATCTGGCCATTTCAGCAGGCTGGGCACCAGCCCTATATTCTGGGCTACGCTATAGTGAGGAAAAAGCCCGATATTCTGTATCACATAGCCGATATTTCTGCGTAGTTCTTCAGGTTTCTGGGCCTTGATATCTTTACCACCGACCAATATCTGCCCGCTGCTGGGCTCTATCAGGCGGTTGATCATTTTCATAGTCGTGGTTTTACCACATCCACTGGTGCCTAGTAGTACCATGGTGTTGCCTTCTGCGATCTCGAAAGAAACATGGTCAACAGCAGCCTTACCGTTATAGTATTTACTTAATTCTCTGACCTGGATCATAGCGGCGGATAAAGATGTACAGCAGCATAATACGCTTTAGGTTCCAATACGACAAATATTACCTGCCTGATTGAAAAGTTGCGGATTTCTCACCTGCGTATAGAATACATTTAGTATAGAAAAGTTTATAACTTTTTACCACTGATATTGCACTTCTATTAGAGAGTAAATATTTGTTGAACAATAGGCGGTATGAAAAAAACAATGATCCCATGGTGCAAAAAAGTAGCGGCACTGGCAGTAGCAGGCTTAAGTATCGGAGCCTGTATGCCCGAAGATGACTTCCAGGATATTCAGGTCCTGGCACCTTCTCCTTCTATTTCATTACCTATCCTGAATACAAATCTTAGAGTATCAGACCTGATCAAAACGGAAGAAGGCGGACTGCTGGAAGAAAATCCGGATGGTAGCTACAGCCTTTTTTACCGCACAAATGTACAAAGCTTAGCGGTAGGAGAATATTTTCCTCCTATTCCGCCACAGCAGTATGCTGAATCTCTTTCGCTTGGACTGAACGCCCCTGCCTTTTTCCTTTCACCTGAACCCCTGCTACATGAGGGTATCATACCAGTGGAATTGGGTGGGCTCAGTATTTATGGTATTGAATGTAAGCAGGGATACTTGAACCTTTCCCTTAATTCTGACTATGATCACGATATCAGTATTAGCATTACCTTTCCGGATATCCTGGATGCCGATCAGCAACCACTGATACTGGATTTTGACTTTCCTCGCTGGGGGGCCAAGAATGGCTCCCAGTATGTGGACCTGACAGGCTATCGTATTAACATTCACGAAAATACCCTCAGCTACACTGCCGAAGTAAGCATCAGCGGCTCTGGAAGTGCAATCAATGAAACTGACCAGGTTTCAATCAACCTGAATATAGCAGATATTGATTTCTCTTACATTGAAGGAAATTTTTCCGCAATGGAGGTGCCAGTAGGGGCTGATTCGCTGGAAATCCCGATGCTTGCCAATGCTATCAATGGTAATTTAGCCCTTAATCCCCGGCTCAGAATAGATTTTGCCAACAGTTTTGGCGTTCCCGTGCTCACTGACCTCAGTAATGTCTATGTCAAACGAAAAAGTGGTACCATCGTCCGTTTAGAGGATGAGGGAGAAAGTCATTTTTTCAGTGGAGCTTATGACTTCCCGTATCTGACCGACAGGAACGAACTACCTGCTTTTAAGTCACAGGAGGTAGACCAGTCTAACTCCAATATTGAAGAGGCTTTTGCTGAATTGCCCCGTGGTATTGCCTACTATTTTGGCTTTAACCTCAACAGCAGCCCTGAAGATACCAGCTTCATTGCGGATAATAGCAGTATTGGTGTCGATGTAGAGGTAGAACTTCCGCTGGAAGGTAGCTTTGATATCAGGCTGCAGGATACACTGGCTATCGACCTGGGTTTTGAGCAGGATGTGGAAGAGTTGAAAGTCCTCATCAAAACAGAAAATGGGTTCCCCATAGATGCTGACTTGCAGATATATTTTCTGGATGAAAACGGGGAAATGATCTACGACATTAACAATGAAGCTGTGAAGCTATTTGACGATCAGGCGCAACTGCTTAAAGCAGCCGAAATCATCAATTCATCCACCGGAGAAACGCAGGCTGCTTCCATAGATATGCCTATCGCAGCAACCATCAGTGCCGAAAAATTTAGGATGATACAGGAGGCTGGAAGTATGCTGGTAGAGACCAGGCTTCAAAGCAATAGCGCAGATAATAATATGATCAGGCTGTATGCTTCCTACGGTATCCGTTTCAGCCTGGCTATGCAGATCAAATCACCACTGAATGTTTCAAATTAACCGGCACTCGTAGTATGAGATATTTTTACCTTATCGCACTTCTATTTCTCGGCTTTACAGGATACGCACAGCAGGAGTTTACCCTGAATACCCTTGATCATGTCTTTCAGTCAGCACATACCAATCCTGCTTTTGTACATCGTCATGCTGTAAGTGTTACCCTGGCTTCTTCCTACCATCTGAATCTGAAGAACACTGGTTTCACTTATAACTTTCTGACTTCACAGATCAATACCGACGAAAGCGGTCAACGCATACTTGACCTGGGCCAACTGGCTGATAATCTTGACCTTAGAGGTAATGATTTTATGCATATAGGAGCCTCAGTAGATATTTTTGCGCTGAGTTTCAGAGCTGGTAAGAACCGCTTTTCACTCAATGTAAGTGAACACATGCAGGCGCGCTTCAATTATCATGACGGGCTGTTGGGAATAGTGGTAAATGGCAATGTACCTGGTGAGACAGCCAGTGTGGGAGGGTATAAACTTAATGCGTCACATTATCGGGAAGTGGGCATTGGTTTCAACCGTAAAATACTGGAAGAAGATAAACTGGTGGTGGGCGGCAGGTTCAAGGGAGTCTTCGGAATGGCTAATGTCAACACAGTAAGGTCAGATATTGATATGCAGACCGGCAGTGAGGCCGAAATGTATGCAATCACAGCTTCATCAGACATATTTGTCCGGACTGCCGGAGTGGATATGCTGGAAAACGGAGATATCAACTATCTCCTGAATATGGACAACAGAGGCTTTGGTTTGGATCTGGGCGCTACCTATCAGTATACCAGTGCGCTAAAGTTCAATGCGTCAGTGATCAACCTGGGCTTTATCAACTGGCAGAGTGGCATCAACAATTATTCATCTAATGGAGAATACACATTTGAAGGTATTGATAGCGATAATATCTTTAGTGGAGATTTCAGTTTTGATCAGCAGGGACTGATGGACTCCATAACGACTATATTTGAATTTGAAGAATCCCGGGAGGCTTATCGTACTTCTTTGCCTACGCAGGTTTACCTTTCAGCTGCTTATCGCCTTGCTACCAACACCACGGCTTCTGCCGGTTTGTACGCTGAATTTGTGCAGGGCTTCAGGAGAGGAATGGTGCTGGGGATAAGCCAGCAGGCAGGCCGTTGGTTACAGACTTCACTCACTTATGCCATGCACGCCCGCTCTTATAACAACCTTGGCTTTGGATTGGCAGTGGGTTCCGGACTACAGTTTTATGCGGTGAGTGACAACCTGCTAGCCTTTTTGCAACCGGGAAATGCCAGAATGGTCAATTTCCGGGGAGGCTTTAATTTCGTCTTTTGATGAACAGATAAGTCAGGGCTGCGCCCAGTCCACCACCAGCTATATAAATGGCGGTTTTCCAGTTAAGTTGCTTTTTCAGATAAATGGGAGCCAGTTTCATATACTTGACCGATGCTTTCTTATCGCGACCAAGTACGAGCCAGTCATCATTTTCTACTCTTACAATTACCGGCTGACGCTGCTCCAAAAGGGCAGCGTTTGTTTTTCCTATGGCTTGTATACTGGGTTTGAAGGGAAGAGGGATCTCGCTAAAGCTGTGGAAGCTTTTGCGATCAGGAAAATCAAAAACCAGGCTACCATCCTGATCATTTTTGACTTTAATTTCACCTGAACTATTCTGAATGCTCAGATCAGCGATGATTTTTACCGGTTTTGCCATGAAGAAAAAGTTTAGATGTATAAAAAATACATAGGCAAAAGCCTCTGCCTTTGCCTATGGTGATAGTTGTCTGCATTTACTGATTAGCACTATCTGTGGTAGTAATCCTGATAGTGCCATTCATCTTCCAGTGTGCATGATCCGTACTGCCGTTATTATCGGCCTTACTAGGTACGTAAAGATCAAAGTCATCAAATTTGTAGGTGATTTCAGCATTGCGGCCAGTTAGCTTATCATACAATCCGATTGCCAGTTCCGGCCAGGTTTTAGTTTCTGCTTGTGCCATTTTCTAAAAATTTTAAATTGAAAAATTTGCTTTCAAAATTTGCTTATAAAGAATACAAGCTTTAACAGAAATTGTTTTGTGGCAAGCGATTATAGCGTATAAAGTGTATTGGAGATTCCCGTATATTTTTTATACATTCAGTAAGCTTTTTCCGGAAACAAGGCTTCGTAATTTCAGTTTTAATTTGCTCAACACTACACCTAGACTTATGAAAACTATTGCCTGCATCATCACAGTATGCCTGCTATTCTCTTCAACTTACCTGCAGGCACAGTTTGAACTGAGAGGTACTGCTGAATATATGCCTTCCGGTTGCATCCTGCTTACTCCTAACGAACGATATGCTGAAGGCATTGCATACAGTACGACTAAGCTTGACCTTGCTGATTACTTTGAAATAGAGTTTGACATCTACCTGGGCGATAAAGATGAGCTTGGCGCTGATGGCATTACCTTCGTATTGCATAATGATCCCCGGGGATTTGATGCTTTTGGTACTTACGGTGAAGGTATGGGTTACGGTAGGTTTAACCCTAATTTCCAATCGGGGAACTACATTGCCCCTTCAGTAGCGGTGGAGTTTGATACGTATTTTAACCCTTACCAGAACGATCCACAGTGTGACCATGTAGCTTACCTGGAAAACGGTAGCAGCTACCACGAAGAGTACTGGAACGGCGGAGATGATAGTTTTGACCTGGAAGACGACCGTATGCATAATTTTCGTTTTGCCTGGAATCCGGATACTAAAGAGATCGTCGTCAGGCTGGACAATAATATCGTTTACCAGGGGAATCGCAACCTGGTTGAGGATATATTTGGTGGAAAAAGCGAAGTGATCTGGGGCTTTACGGCATCTACCGGCATGAAGTATAACCTGCAATATTTCTGCTTCAGACGTATTGCCTATGGTAAGCCCTCAATTGAAGGGCAGGACCTCCAGTCAGTACAGATGACTGAATAAACCTTACTTTCTTACAGGGTTGTTTTTGCCTTACTATCAGCATGTTTGCCTTTGCGAGGCGGCGTATTTTCAGCTAAAGAAAATGTGCTGGCTATGTTTAAGTGGCTTCCTTACCCTTTTCTGCGGTTTACCGCTGTACTCATACTCGCTATACTGGCGGCCTCCTATAGCCCCTGGCAGATGCCGTTTGGTGTACTGCTGCTGAGCGGGGGTATTTTCTCTTTGCTAACTTTTGCTGTACCCCGCCGACACCGGTATCGCTGGCATCCGCTGACAGGTTTCGCAGGATTATTTTGGCTGTTTGTCACTGCCTATTTTTATACCCAGTACCGGCAGGATGATCGGCAGCCAATGCACCTTAGCCGCCTGGATGAAACACACAGCCATTATGTGGCGACCGTCACTGCGCCTGCTGAGCCGCGAACTAACTCATACCGCTCAGTAGTGTCACTTGACTATGTTGTGCAGCAGGATAGCAGCAGACAAATAAGCACGCTGCCTGCCAAAGCCAATATCATCGTATACCAGCCAAGGGAAGACAGTCTTCAACTGCTGGCGTATGGTGACCAGATCCTTGTAAAAGGGATGCCCCAGCAATTGAAAGCCCCCGCCAATCCACATGAGTTTGACTACCGTCAGTTTCTGGCGGCTCAGCATATCTATCACCAGCATTACCTGCCGGCTGTGCAGTGGGTAAAGAAAGGGGAGAAGGTACCAAACGTGATCATGCAGTATGCCTACCTGCTGCGTGGCCGATGTCAGCAGATGCTGCAGCATATCGCAGACCCGCAGGCAAGAGGTATCGCACTTGCTTTGGTGCTTGGGATAAAAAATGAACTTGACGATGATATCCGCTCGGCTTATGCGGCTGCCGGTGCCATGCACGTACTGGCAGTATCAGGCCTGCACGTGGGAATCATTTACCTGGTAATCGCTTTCCTGCTGACACCTCTGGAAAAAAGCGGGCAGTGGGGTAAAATTTTAAAGGCACTTCTTTGTCTACTGGCTTTGTGGAGCTATGCACTGCTTACTGGCATGTCTGCATCGGTCATGCGGGCGGCTACCATGTTCAGCTTTATCATTGTAGCAGGAGCATTCAGACGACAGACCAATATTTACAATACCATTGCAGCATCAGCTTTTTTCCTGCTGCTGTATGATCCTATGTTGCTATTGTCGGTGGGTTTTCAGCTTTCTTATCTGGCGGTGCTGGGGATTGTCTATCTGCAACCCATGATATACCGCTGGTTTACGCCCAACAGCAAATGGCTGGATTGGCTGTGGGGGCTCACCGCAGTTTCAATTGCTGCCCAACTGGCTACTTTTCCACTGGGGCTCTACTACTTTCAGCAGTTTCCGGTATATTTCTGGCTATCCAATATCCTGGTGATTCCCGCAGCCTATTTGATACTTTCATTAGGTCTTTTATGCTTTTTTGTGGGCTTTGCTATTCCTTCCCTGCTCTACTATCCAGCCTGGCTGCTGGAAAAAGTCATTCAATTTGTCAACAAGGGCGTCATGGGGATAGAGCAACTGCCGGCTAGTGTACTCAAAAATATCTATTTCAACCCTGCGGAAACAGTAGCGCTTTACCTGGCTATACTTTGGCTTCTCATGCTGCTTTACTACCGGAATTTTCGTTTTGTGTGGATGCTGAGCGTATGCCTGCTTTTTATCGCTGCCTCCCGCAGTCTGCATATCTATCAAATGAACAGGCAGCATTCTATCACTTTTTACCATGTGCCTAAAGAAAGCCGGATGGATTTGAACGTAGGACGGGCAGTAATTCACCTGGGCGATCAGAATCCTAAAGCCATGTACCACATTGCGGCCAACCATGTGTACAAAGCTGCGCTGACTACCTTCATCGCTGACTCAGCAGATTTTAAAGAAGTAGCCATGAGCGACTGGCATAATTTGAAGCTATTCGTCTGGCAGGGAAAGAAGATCGCGATGGTGCGGGAAAAGTTTGACCGCTCACTTAAGTTATCCGATCCGCTGGAAGTTGACCTGGTAGTGGTCTGTAACAATGCGCTCGATAAGTTGGACGAACTGACCCCCTATCTCCGTTACCGGCACCTTATCATTGACAGCTCTAATGCCTACTACCGCGCTGCCAAGCTGGCCGAGGAAGCAGCACAACAGAAAATTGCGTATCATTGTGTGCCCCTGCAGGGCGCCTTTGACTACCAGATTGAGTAAGCTGTGTCTATCCGCATCTTTTATTCAGAAAAATACCACTACCCGCTGCCGGAGCACCATCGCTTCCCGATTGATAAGTACGTACTTACCAAAGAACAACTGCTATACCAGGGCATCATTGCTGAAGACCAACTATTTGATCCCGGCCTGGTAGATGAGGAATCTATACTGCTGGTACATACAAACGAATACTGGCAGCAGATCAGAACGCTCAGCCTGCCACCCCGAATGGTACGGCGTATCGGTTTGCCCAATACTGAGATTTCTGTGAATCGGGCGAGAAACAGTGTAGCTGGTACGCTGGCAGCGGCCAGGGCAGCTTTGCAGCAGGGCATTGGCATGAACCTGGCTGGTGGCACCCATCATGCCTACCCCGACCGGGGAGAAGGATTCAGCACACTCAATGATATCGCCATTGCCTCAAAGCGACTTCTGCGTGATGGGCTGGTCCGGAAAGTACTCATCGTAGACCTGGATGTACACCAGGGGAATGGTAATGCAAGCATCTTTGCGGATGATCCCAGGGTGTTTACCTTCAGCATGCACGGAAAAGATAACTATCCGCTCAAAAAAGAAAAATCTGATCTGGACATAGCCCTGCCTACTGCTACCGGGGATGAAGAGTACCTGAAGATACTGGAAGATACGCTCCCAACTTTGCTGGAGCAGCAGCCCGACCTGGTATTCTTCCAGGCAGGGGTAGACGTACTGGAAACTGATAAACTGGGTAAATTATCTTTAACCAAAGATGGCTGTTTGCAGCGTGACCGCATTGTCTTAAGATCCTGCACCCGTTACGGAGTGCCGGTGGCCACTTGTATGGGAGGGGGCTATTCCGCACGTATGGCGGATATCGTGGACGCCCACTGCAACACCTTTGTCGCGGCTAATGAATTTTTTGGCTAATCAAGGAGTTCCTGAAGCCTGCGAAGAGCCGCCTGGTTACGAGGGTGCTGTATATTATTGATGACATTGTTCTTTTCCCGGCTGGTCAGGCGCCAGCTTAAGGAAGGACGTTCGCCCAGTGCTCTGGCATTTTTAGCGTCCACATGGTCCCAGTCAGAAATATACTCTATATCAACCTGCTCAAAGCCCACATCCAGCCAGCTCTGCATATATTCCAGACGATCGTCATTATTGATGTCCTGGATATTAAACAGGTTATTGTACAGGAAACGGAAGGGAGCAGTCATCCGCTGCAGTAACGAACTGCTGGAAGGTTCCTGGATATTGTCGTTCTTTTCAGAATCACGGATGCTCAGCAGCACCACACCGGAAGTATGCTCATTGATCCATTCTCTAAAAACGTAGATGAAGCGAACTGCATCAGAAATACCAAAATTGTCCGTAAGCCCGGCGTCCATGATCTGGATACGGGGCTCGGTAGGCAGGCTTACATTGGGGGTAACATAAGGAAAAGCCGCATTCATCCGCAGGGCAGTCAGGAAGCGAAGTGAGCCCGCATCGTGTTCGGCAAAGAATCGCATGAAGTCTATCCCCTTCACCTTCTCACGGTGACCGTTATACGGGCTGGTATTCATATAGGACATATGCTGGGGAGAGATAAAGAGCTTACGGCCGTCATTGACAATAGCCGGAGTCAGCAACATCATGGGCGTTAGCGACTGCTGCTCCGGAATACGGTAATCAATCAGCCGTTTGTTCATGATAAAGTCAGTATTCTTGTTGAGTTGCTGCTCAAAAGCATAGCCCCTTCCCTTGAGGTAAGACCTTCCTTCCAGCTCAAATGGCTGAAAACGAATAAAGAGATCGTTGACCAGCAGGGTAAAAATGATGGCATTCAGGTTGTCCTGTCCCAGTTTCTTTACATACACTGGATCGTAAACTGAAGGTAATGCCGCTTCCGCCAGGGAGGTTAGCTGTACAATAGGTTTCTGGAGATTTTCCTGCTGCCGCAATTTTTCCTCCAGCAGCAGTTCCCGAAAATAAGCAGCACCGACCAGGCCGCCGGAAGCTCCGGTAATGAGTTGGGTATGGTCAAATAGCTTTCCTTCCGTCAGGCTATCAGCATGCTGCAGGGCTACCATCGTCCAGAGCGCCGCACGAAGGCCTCCTCCGCTGCTACAAATAAAGACCATTTTGGGTTTGCGGAGGCTGTCCTGCCGGCTCACCTTTCGCTGCCAGTTTTCCATAATCTGCTGCGTGGCAGCCTTATCCTGTGCGTAATGCAGGCTGTCATTCTGCGACTGTAGTGTTTCCAGGGAATAATCTGAAGGGGCAGCAGCGTAGTTGAGTCCAAATGCTTCGTAGGTGCTGCTGACCCAGTTGTGCTTGACCACCGCGTTGAGCAGGAAAAATACGACGATGACCACCGTAGTAGCCCAGCCCCTGAGCCAGTAAGTAATGGCCCCGATCAGCATCATGATGATGGTAAGCAGCAGTACGGCACTGGCTGCCGCCGGTATCTGGAAGAACGGACGGTCATGGAAGAAACCCAGCGCAAGGATCAGCAGGAAAATGAAAGATTCAATAATGACCGAATTCAGGTGATTCTGGTCAAATACCTTAGTCACCAGTTCTTTGTCATAGCGGTGAGAGGGGGCTTTCCGGACTTTGAAATTGACATCCAGGTAGTAGTCTACCCGCAGCTTATTTTTCTGTGCTTCCTTGAGGTTTTGCATAATCCTCACCCTGGAGATCGTTACTTTCTTCAGCTTGCGGTTGACATTGGAAGCCACAAACCTGAAAATATCTTTGTTGGTCAGGCGGAAATAGATAAACAGAAAAATCTGCATAACCGCAAAGCCAATGAGGAATCCCAGTACTTTGATGAATATACTCAGGCTGGTGTTGTATTCATTATCCAGCTGAAAACCAATAATCTGGAAAATGTAGATGGTGATGAAAATGGCAGGAATGATCCCGTTGTTGATGGCAAATTTGGCAAAGGGGCGGGGGAGTACGCCCAGGAAGCTGAAGTTGGCGCCATCCAGGATATAGCAGGTGATATGGTATGCCATGGTGAGGCCACCTACCGTGATGCCAACGATAAAAAAGCTGACAAAATCTACTTTGCCCAGGTATTCAGGGTCCAGGAAGAGGTAGGGAATACCCATATTTTTCCCAAAACTGCCTGTGACAACAGAGAAAAGAAACACCCAGCCCAGCAGTAGCAGTTGGTTCTTCCGCAGGTGAAGTACCAGCAATTGTAGCGGCAGGGAGTAAAATATGGGGTCAATGATCTTTTCTTTGAATCTCTTCATGGCACACTCTGGTATAACGTATCCCTACCGTTTACCAGTATACAATTCATATTCCAAAAGTCGAGATTCTAACTTAGCATTGACAAATTCCATACGTTGGCGAGTTCTGAGCCCAACTTGCTTGGCCAGGTTCAGGTTTCCCGTAAAAATATAGCCCCAGTAGCCGGCACAGTGCTGCTTAAAGAAGTCGCCCATCTGCTGGTAAAGTCCTGCCAACTCCTCTTCTTCTCCCAGTCTCTCACCATAAGGCGGGTTCAGGATGACGATACCATGCGCTCCGGGAGGCGGCAGCTCAGTATCTCTAAAGTCTGCGATGTCAAAGCGGATCAATCCGGCCACGCCGGCCTTGGCGGCATTCTGACGGGCAGCAGAAATGGCCTGAGGGTCCTGGTCGGTAGCAATGATGCTTGGCATCTCGTTGGAAAAGGTGGCAATGGTTTGTTTAAAGCGGCTTTCCGCCTCTTGTCGCATAGTCTCCCAGGCAGGGCGGTCAAAAGTTTTCAGGTGCATGAAAGCAAAATTATCCCGCAGCAGGCCGGGGGCTTTCTGCGCTTTGAGCATGGCTGCTTCTATCGCCAGTGTACCGCTGCCACACATGGGGTTGACCAGGGGGGAGTCAGCCTGCCAGCGGGTGGACTGTATGATGGCTGCCCCCAGGGATTCCTGCATAGGCGCTTCTACCGTTACCCGTCGGTAGCCATGCCGGGCAATACTTTCTCCTGAAGTATCCAGAAAAACGCCGGCATCCTGCTCTTTCCAGTGCAGAAACACCACGATCCTGTCCTGCTTTGGCCCACTGTCAGGACGCCTGCCGTACTTTTGCTGCAGCGAATCCACAATGGCATCCTTCACTCGGAGGTTGGCAAAACGAGTATCGCGTATCGTCAGGTTTTTGACGTATGAGCCTACACTGAAGTAGCTGTCGGCCGGAATATATTTCTCCCAGTTGATGATTTTGATCTGCTGGTATAGTTGGTCGGCGTTGATACAGCGGAAGCCCCGGATGCGGTACAGCACCCGGTTGGCAGAGCGCAAGTGAAGATTAAGGTACATACAATCTTCTAAAGTACCTTCTGTGCTGACCTCCAGTATACTGCTGCCTTTCACCGGAAATCCCAGGGTTTCCAGTTCTCTGGCGACAAGCGGCCCGTTGTGTGGGGCACAGGTGATGATGATGGCTTGTTTCTCACTCATGCTGCAAATTTGTCCCAAAAAAAGCAAAAAAGCAGGGAAACGGGAAAGTATTGACGAATGGGCTATTTTTTAATCAAAAGCCAACTGCATGCGCCTGACTATTTGCCTACTGCTTCTTCATACAATACATGCACCTACCCTTTGAAAGTGCGCTTGAACGTAAGTTTTAGTTTCAAACAGTTAACCATTCCTCAGCCTAAGCGAAAGAAAAAAATAGCACACGATTTTCAAATATGATTTACCACACTTAATTTAAGCGTTATTGCTTATAATACCTAAACCTGAAGTATCGTGAAGACTGTCGCCTACACAATCTTATTCGTGTTCATTTCTCTCATGCTTAACGCACAGACTGCCGAAGAAGAAAAAATCATTGATATTGACTACGAAGCCAATGAGTGGAACAGCGAGGCGCATTCTCTGATAGAAGAGGGTAAATATGAGCAGGCCAAGCCACTGCTGGAGAAAGCGATAGCCCGCAATCCCGAAGTACTTCTGTACTATGAAAATCTAGCCATCGCCTGTAAAAATTCCGCCGACCAGGAAGGCTTGCTGTCCTGCTATGCGCTGGCCAAGAAAAATATTCCCGACGAGCCCAGTGTTTTTTACCACAGTGGTGATGTGCTGCAGAATGCCAAACAGTATGAGGAAGCCATCGCCGACTATAACCATGCTATTGGGTTGGCTGATAAAGATACTGAGCTGCTTTACCTCTACTACTTCAACCGGGGTAACACCTGGCTAAAACTCAGGGAATACAAAAGCGCCCGGACTGATTATGACCAGGCACTGATGCTCAACGAATACCATCAGGCATCCTATGCCAATCGTGCTACTGCTCGCTATAATTTGAGAGATGTCGGCGGAGCCTGTGAGGACTGGCAGCAGGCTCATAAGCTGGGTTACCAGGCAGGAGCAAAATACCATGAGAAGTACTGCCAGTAAATTCCTGGGTTTACATAGGAATTCATTGCTCACAGGCATTTTAGCCGAGCCGTATCCTATATCAAGTCTGGCCTGAATTATTGCTTCTATTACTTGTGTTCACTGAAAGGAAGCTTAACTTCGTATGCCTGAAGTTATTTTGGAATCATGCTGTACCCTGCTCAACACCCATCCAAATCTGCTTACCATGCCTGATCAGTTTTCTCCTATTCAGTCCACCAGATTGACGCTGCATCCCGTACAGCAACATCAGTTGGCTGAGTTACGCGCACTGAGTATTCGTACCTTCACCGATGCTTTTGCCGAAGCCAATACCCAAAAAGACATGGAAATATACCTGTCGCAGGCTTTCAGCGAGCAGCAGCTACTGGCCGAATGGCAGGATAGCAATGCTTCTTTTTTGCTGTTGCAATCGGAAGGCAAAACGCTGGGATACTGCAAAATCAAATACGGGCTGCCTTCAGCTGTAGACGAAAGCGGCAGCGCGCTGGAAATTTGCCGGCTCTACGTATCACAAGCATACCAGGGTCAGGGGCTGGGACAGTGGATGCTGGACCAGATACTGCAAATGGCTGAAGAAGAAAAGCTTGATTTCGTGTGGTTGGGTGTATGGAGCCGGAACCCCGGTGCTATCCGTCTGTACGAGCGACATGGTTTTCAACAGATCGGCTCCTACACTTTTATTCTGGGGGAGGATCCGCAGACAGATTTTATTATGAAGCGGAGCCTTGTATGATCCACGTTTAGCTGAAGCGCACTTGCAGCTCAGGATGAAGCAACTTAAATTATGGCATTCTTTCACCAATTTTTTTGTCATGCGATCAGCCTGTTACCTGTTTATTTTTGTTCTTGGATACTTGCTCAATGGCTGTGCCTCGCAAAGTTCGGCACCACCACCCAACGTCGTTATCCTGCTGGCCGACGACCTGGGCTACAACGACATCAGCAGCTATCG
>CAZFFW010000052.1:15470-29403 GCA_964518125.1 uncultured Porifericola sp. | reverse complement strand
ATCATTGACCGGCAGTACGCCGATGGGGATATTGAGCGTATCCTCAAAATGGGTGAACTTATCGGCTTTGCCATCGCCATCGGTATCTTCCAGGATAGAAAGGCGGTCGCTGCCCTCACCCGGTTCTGCCGGGAAGGGATATTCGTAAGACTGGGTCACCCACAAGCGACCCTGTGCGTCAAAGGCGATATTGAGTGGCTTGCCAATGTCGGGTTCGGAAGCGAAGAGCTGAATTTCAAAACCTTCGGGCAGTTCAAAGCCCAGGCGTTCTTCTTCGGGTGTGCGGGCTTCGGTGGAGCGGATGTGTTCGTTGAAGGGCTTGCCACTGAACAGGACTTCTTCAGAGCGGCTGGTTTCCTGGTGTTTACAGCCGGAAAGCAGGCAGGCACCCAGCAGGACCGCTCCCAAAAATTTCTTTGCTAACATAAGTAAGTAGCTTTATCAGTCGGTGACTGAAAGGTTGTTATAGTATTTTGCCTTAAGGTATTCTCTTCCTAATGTTAATGATTTTTTGGTGGAAAATGAAGAATTGAACATGATTGATGATCAGCAAATTTAAAAGGGTACCATCCGTTTTTGTACATTGTGCAAGTACTTCCAATGAAAGTTGTTGTCAAGTCTAAACGTATCTCCATGTTTGACCTCATCTACCACTACACCTCTGAAATGGTAAGCCTGACCAATAAGGAAAAGGCAATTTTTGAGGATGCTTTTACTTTCCGTCAGGTACCCAAAAAGTTTACGTTGGTCAAAGAAGGGGAGATCGCCCGTGAAATCTATTTTATCAACCAGGGACTGCTACGGCTGTACTATTCCAAAGAAGGGGAGGAGATTACCGCTTTCATCTTCCGGGAGGGGCTGTTTGCCAGCAGCTACGACAGCTTTCTGCAGCAGAGTCCCGGTATTCAGAGCCTGGAGACACTGGAAGACTGCGACCTGCTGGTACTCAGTTTTGACCGGCTGCAGGAGCTTTACGAAAAGCTGCCCAAGATGAATATCCTGACCCGCAAAGTAGCCGAACAGCGATTTATCAACGCCCAGCGCATACTTTCTTCCTTTATCCTGGACAGCCCCGAGGATCGCTACCGCAAGTTTGAAGTACACAACAAGGACCTGCTGCAGCGTGTACCCCAGCATATCATCGCCTCTTTCCTGGGCATCACGCCTGTATCACTGAGCCGTATCCGAAAAAGAATCATTTCCTGAATTTTTCTTAACAATTGTTAACGGCAGGTCCCGACGAACTCCTGTAGCTTTGTGTCATCAGCTGATCGGAAGATCGCCAGGCAAAATTTTAACCCAAAAAATGAACAAAGCTATGAGTAAGTCCATCCGAACCGAGATTATCATCAATGCTTCCAAAGAAAAAATTTGGGAGGTACTCACCAACTTTCCAAAGTATCCGCAGTGGAACCCTTTTATCATTGAAGTACAGGGAGAGGCTGTAGCCGGTACCCATTTGCGCAATACTATGCTGAATGGTGAAAGCAAAATGGTCTTCAAACCTAAAGTCCTGAGGGTAGAAAAGCACCGCTATTTTGACTGGCTGGGTAGCCTTTTCTTCAAAGGCCTGTTTGATGGACATCATCAGTTTGAACTGGAAGAAATCACCCCCAATCAGGTGAAGCTGAAGCATAGCGAAAATTTCTCGGGCATCCTGAGTGGTATGATCCTCAGAAAGATTGGCAACGACACCCGCGATAATTTTGTAAAAATGAACCAGGCTCTCAAGAAAGTCGCGGAGAGCAGAATGGAGGTAGAGGCATGAGAAAGTTAATGCTTGCGTCCATCGCATTGCTGATGATGTGCCAGCCCAAGGAAACGGAAAATAATGCTAACATTATGGAGTCTACTAGTAAAGAATATTACGGTTGATTTCGTAAGCTATTCATCATCCTTTTCTGTGAAGAGGATGGGCGAGAAAGGCGATTGTATCGCCACCGTACCGGAGACAAGAATGACTTTTAACATCTTCATACATTCTGTTAAATCAACCGTAATAATGTTTATTATGAACGTGAATATCCCTGTTAACCCCAATGCTCCGGTGGTGGAGCGTCAGCAGATACTGGTACAGGCGCCACCCGAGGCGGTGTGGCAGGTACTGGCTGATATCAATCATTGGCCGGAATGGCAGTCGGCCATTAGTGAAGCCCAACTGAAGGGTGATCTGGCTGAGGGTACGGCTTTTGACTGGAAGGCCGGGGGCATACCTTTCAAATCGGTGATCCATACGGCCCGGCCAGGTAATTCTTTCGGCTGGACCGGTAAAACCTTCGGTGCTTCAGCCATCCACAACTGGCAATTTGAAGGGGCAGAAGGAGGTACGCTGGTGAGCGTAGAAGAGAGTCTTCAGGGGTTTTTACCTGCTTTACTTAGAGGAAAATTTCGTAAAGACCTAAAAAAAGGAATGTCGGAGAACCTGCTGGAACTAAAAGCTAGGGCTGAAGCTGCGAATATTTAGGTGTTAATTTATCAGAGCAGGTGCCGATCAAACTCTGTCTGGCTATCGTGTTATTTCAGCAAGACTAAAGTTGGTTGCCGGAAGAATGCTGAGAAGAAAGCTTTTGAAAAATACCTTTCACAAGGTATGTATTACACCCTGTGTCAGGTATTTATGATGACCTGTTTTCTGTAGTCCTTTGCGGTGTATCTATCACGATTACAGAAACATTAACCCCAATGATGATGAAACTTGATTGCTCAGCCCTCGGCATGGTAATGACCATCCTGAAGACTTCAAAAGACACCCATGGCAAAGCTTTGGTGATGGAGTGGACGCTTTTACCTAATGCTGGCGGTACTCCGGTGCATGTGCATCCTACTGCTACCGAAACCTATGAAGTGCTCAGCGGAGAGTTGGAAGTGTTTAAAAAAGACCAATGGATTACTGCCAGAACCGGCGATAAAATTACTATTGAGAAGGGCGAACCTCATACCTTCAAGAACGTTACGAATCAGTCTGTACAGGTGTTAAACACTCATCAGCCTGCTATGGAATTTGAAAACTTCTTCAAAGGACTACATAAATTTTCTGCCAGCGGATATGTGAAAAACGGGAAGATGAATTTCAAATCTGTGGTGGGTATATCTACGCTCTGGACCAATTATCCCCGGGAAATTCTGTCAGTAACTCCTCCCTACTTTCTGATGAGGATACTAGGTTTCTTTGGTAGGCTGGCCGGCATTAATTTCAAGTAACCAAGGGGGCCAGCTCTACATAGTATCTTCTTAACTTATTTAAGGACCTGGAGACGGATTGGGTTTTCAGCTGTACTTCCATTATAGCGGATGATTTTGATCTCGGTAACATCAGGAGGTATGGCTACGGCACGTGTGCTTTGGGAAAGGTAGCCGCTGCCGTAGTAAAATTCGTGCTTAGTATAGCTACCATCTTTCCTTTTCATTTGTACAGAAGCATCGTAAGGTCCTGGCAGGTAGTAGTTTTGCTGCTGCAAATGATGATATGCCTCTATTAAACCATCATTGTTACTGATGAGGTAAAGCGGATAGCTTAGGCTATTAAGCTTCACCAGGGCTCTTGCGTCACTTGCTGCTACCAGGCCTTCGCTGATGAGGCTTGATGCAGTGAAGTTACCTTTACCGTCACCTTTCAGCAGCAAGCCCTGGGAAGCATCATACTGCCCACTGCTCACTTCAGTGGCGTAAGAGTTACCGACGAGTAGCGCATCCAGCAAACCGTCACCATCCATATCGTCTATTTGCATGCCGTAGACCGGGGCAAACTGTGCTTCTATGGGCAGAGGGCTTAGTTTAAACTGCCCGTTTCCCAGGTTTTCCACATAGCTGCTGGCAAAATGATAGGCGGTTACTACAAAGGCTTCAGATAATTCCTCTGGAAGAAAAGCCTCATCAAAGCGCACCTGCGCATAGTCTTCATACTTTTGAAACCGTGACCGTATGGCGTTAATCTGTTTGACCATATCATCGCGGGAGTGGACCAGGTGGTTCTCTCCCTGGATATAATAGCACATGACAGGATCAAGGCTGCCGTTCTTGTCAAAATCACTGGCGTAGATGCACAAGGGCTCATCCGGAGAGGCACGATAGCGGGCATTGAGGCCCAGGTTACCGGCCAGGTAGTCGGTATCTCCATCGTGATCAAAGTCAGCGGCGGCCAGGCTATTCCACCAGCCATGGGTATTAGCCAGTCCACTGTTTGCTGTACGGTCTACCAGATTGCCTGCTTCGTTGTGGTAAACAGTCAATGGTATAAATTCGCCGACCAGCATTAAGTCTACCCAGCCGTCTCCGTCATAATCTGTCCAGAGGGCATCACTCACCATGCCTACTTCGGCCAGGCCATTTGCTTCAGCGGTGATATCCGTAAACCGGCATATTCCGTCCTGCGTGTCATTCCTCAACAGATAAGACTGAGGGTTTAACGGATAACGCCCCGGAATTACCCGTCCACCTACAAAGAGGTCCAGGTCGCCATCCCGATCAAAGTCTGCAGCACTGACTACCGAGCCGCTGGCGGTAATAGCTGGCAGTGCTGCGGTGGCTTTTGTGAAATTTGCGTTTCCGTCGTTCAGGTACAGCCGATCCTGGTAGAGGGGAGAACCTTTGGGAAAAGCAGTACCTCCGCTGACAACGTACAAATCCAGATCCTGGTCATTATCTGCGTCAAAAAAGAGGAGTCCGGTATCTTCTGCCTGGCAGTCAAAATTCCAGTCTTTATGAAGGAAGTCACCGTTTTGCTGCTGTATTAACAGTTGCCCACATTGACCGGCAGCCCCTCCTGTATAAAAATCTTCCAGGCCATCACCGTTGACATCCCCTACTGCGATACCCGGTCCTGATCGGGAATGCATATGGGGCAGCAGATGTTGGTCCTTGAAGTCTACATGATTATTTTCCTGGTGCTTCTCCAACCCCTGGATGGTTTGTTTAATAAACAGTTTTGCTGAAGCCTGGCGATATCTGTTGACAGTAGTGTCTGCCTCCTGATAGTACAGGTGCAGGGTCTGGTCTGTTTTGATATTTCGTAACAGTTGGACCTTATCGTCGGGCCATCTGATGAGTAGGCTGTCAATTGTCAGTTGACCACCAAGTCCAAAATGAATAATCGGGTCTACACCAGATTCGTAGCCCCGGCTGAGATAATGCTCATAGAACTGAAGGCTGTCGCCGCTATAGAGTTTTATAGCTGCACCTATCCCCAGGGGATTGGTCGGGCTGCCACTGAGCTTTATCTTCAGAAAGTGATGAGATTTTAATTGCCGGCTCCTGTTTTCATAGACATGGGCTTCATCGTTCAGGGTATTGATCACCAGTTCCAGGTCTCCATCATTGTCCAGGTCAGCGTACAGTGCCCCGGAGGAGAAGCCTTTCTCTTTGATACCCCAGGTCTCACTCCGATCTTCAAAACTCAGTTCACCCTGGTTTTCAAACAGGTAGTCCAGCAGGGGCACGCTTTCCAATGCTTTGATGTCTTCCAGTTTCTTGGCCTTTTTCGCTTCAGGATCACCCATACCGTTGTTGTATACCTGCTGGTAGTTGATATAGTCCAGGTTTCCCAGATCCCTGAGAAAACCGTTAGTCACGAACAGGTCGCGGTCGCCATCATTATCGTAGTCGGCCATCAGCCCACTCCAACTCCAGTCGGTACTGCTGATGCCGCTCAGGAACCCGATTTCACTGAAGTGGCCATTTCCCCGGTTGAGCTGAAGCGTATTTCGGGTAAACTGCGGAGCGTAGCCTTTGCTGACCGCCAGCTGAAAGCGGTCATAGCGGGAAGCTGGCAAAAGCATTTTCTGGCGGTAACTATCTTCCGGGCGCATATCCAATACCAGTATATCGGGCAGGCCGTCGTTGTTGAAATCTGCTACATCGTTACCCATCCCGGCGTAGCTGGTGTGCCGGAGATACTGGGTTGATTGGTCAGTGAAAGTGCCATCCTGCTGGTTAATGTAGAGGATATCGTTGCCGATGAAGTCGTTGGAGATATAAATATCCGGCCAGCTATCCTGGTTGATATCGCTAATGGCAACGCCCAGGCTGTGACCTTCTATCAGGATACCTGCCTCCTGCGATATGTCGGTAAAAGTGGGGTGTCCCTGCGGACCTATGCCATCATTGCGGTAGAGGATATCTGTACTTGCTGACTGCCCATTGAGCTTGCGGGGGCGAATCACATCCACATTGAAGACAGAATCCGTGGGGTTGACGATCAGAAACAGGTCCAGGTCGCCGTCTTTATCGTAGTCAAAAAAAGCGGAGTGCATGGTCTGCCGCATTTCAGCAATGCCGTAGGCAGCAGCCTGTTCTTTAAAGGTATTATCCTGCTGGTTGACGTAGAGTAAGTTAGCCCGCTGTTCTCCCGGGTCAGGTCCGGAGACACATACGTAGATATCCAGCCATCCGTCATGGTTGATATCCACCATACTCACGCCGGTAGCCCATTTATTGTCTTCTACTCCCGCAGATACGGTGATATCATCAAAAGTAAGATTTCCGCGATTGAGGTAGAGGCTGCCGCTACGCATATTGCCGCTGAAATAGAGGTCAGTCAGCCCGTCATTGTTGATATCTCCGGCAGCCACGCCTGCCCCGGTATAGATATTCATGTAGTCAAGGACATTGTATTTTTCGTCCTCTTCTATCTGGTTGACGAAGGTAATGCCTGTCTGATGGGCGGGTAACTGGACAAAAAGAGGAGGCTCCTGCTGGCAGGCGGTAAGGAGAGTAGTGAGCAGTATGCAAAATGGCAGAAAACCTTTCATGACACGTTTCTTTCGGCGGCAGGCTTAAGCTAAAGGAAATATCAGGATAATAAAAAAGCAATCTGCTGAAAGTCAACAGATTGCTTTTGAGTAAAAGAGATTAAAGTTTAGTAGCCGTCATTCTGCTGCAGTACGCCTGCGCTGCGGTCTACTTCTGACTGGGGGAAAGGAAACACTACAAGACGGTCACTCCAGCGATCGCCAAAGATCTCAGGCCCTGTACCCCAGCGGACGATATCAAACCAGCGATGTGGTTCAAAAGCCATCTCCAGCCTTTTTTCCATGCGGAGAGACTCCAGCAGATCAGCGTTTTGTGGCAAATCGTCTAAGCCAGCACGATTGCGGATATCGTTGATCTGCTGACGGGCATCTTCATTTCTGCCGGATTCCAGCAGGGCTTCAGCATAGAGCATTTTGAGTTCGGCAAAACGGAACCAGCGTTCATTGTTAAACTCAGCCTGCAGGTTGGGCGCATGATTGGGTGCCACTACGTTGCGCTCTCCCCGGTATTTTTCAATCGTCAGATTGGTAGATGACCATTCCGGATCGTAAGGGATAGCGGTGAACCCATCGGTAGTATAGTACATGTCCCCTTCTTCGTAGATGTTAAGGTCTCTTCTTACGTCCCCTTCTTCATAGGCATTGTAAAGATCCTGGGTAGGGGCAAACCAGCCGGATTTTCCCCCGGGCGCACCATTACCGGCATCAAAGTAACCCGTTCTGGCTATTCCCTGGGTTCCTTTGAAAGCCTCAGAGTGAATATCGTCAAACACCCAGAGGTTGTCGTCAGAGAAAGGGCCGCCAAACTGAATTTCAAAGATTGACTCGGCATTGTTTTCATTGTCATAAGCAAAAACATCCTCATAACTGGACAGCAGCATATAGGGGCCATTCTGGATCACGTTCTCAAAAGCGGCTATCGCGGCAGGCCAGTCTTCTCTCCAGACGTGTACCTTGCCGATATAAGCACGAGCAGCCCAGGCGGTAGCACGGCCTACGTTGGCGGCATCCCACTGTTCGGGCAGCTTATCGGAAGCCTCCTCAAAATCTCCCAGTATGGCACTGTAGAGTTCTTCCTGGGTAGCATTGGGCAGGGCCAGGTTGTTCAGGTCGCGGTTGACCTCCAGGGCCAGGGGAGGAGTGCCCCACATTTTGAGTGCCTGAAAGTGAAACCAGGCCCGCAGAAATTTGGCCTCGCCTTCCAGTTCGGTCTTTTCTTCTTCGGTAAGTTCGTTTTCACCATCCAGTTTTTCCATCACCAGGTTGGCCCTGAATATTCCTTCATAAATCATAGAATATATTGACTGAAAAGGAACAGCAAAAGGGTCAAAAAGCAGAATATCCATGTTGAGCGAAATCTGATCAGCAGTAACCGTATCAGCCGCGACATCATCGGAAGTTACCAGTGAGAGCTTCCAGTATTCGCCTCTTTCGCCCAGCGTTTCAGTGCTGAGTCCCCAGAATTTCTGTATGGAAGAATAGGACGCAAATATACCTCCGTCAAAATCAGCTTTGGTATTGTAGAAGGTGTTTTCGGTCACCCTATCCAGGGGCTCCAGGTCAAGGTTATTGCAGGAGCCTATCACGACAAAAATGATCAAAAAAGATAATATGGCTTTTTTCATTGTTTAGTTTTTTTAAATCACACAAAATAGTGGAAGATGGCTGCTTAGAAGCCTACCTGTACGCCAAGTTGATAAATGATCGGTTGAGGAGATCCTCCTGAATCCTGGCCGGTAGCCAGGGGAAATTCGCCCTTTTGAAAGCTGAAACCACGGGTAACTTCGGGGTCAAAGCCGGTGTAGCCGGTAAAGGTAAACAGGTTCTGAACTCCCAGATAGGCCCTTACATTATTGATAAAGCCACTACTTACGTTTTCCAGCAGCGTCTGGGGGACGGAATAACCCAACTGAACATTCCTGATGCGCATAAAGTCAGCATCTTCCACCCAGCGGTCAGAGAAGCGGTTGTTGTTATTAGGGTTGTTAATGGTAGCCCGGGGCATGGTAGTGCTGGTGCCGGGACCATCCCAGCGATCCAGTACACTTCTCAGCTGGTTGTTGGTATTCTGCATATTCTCCAGGGCAATACGGGCAGCATTATATACCTGCATACCGCCTACACCCTGTAGCAGGGCTGAAAAGTCAATACCTTTCCAGTTGAAAGACAGATTGATACCGTAATAAAAGTCGGGTATGGGACTTCCCAGGATGGTACGGTCATTATTGTCCACTACGCCATCGTTATTAATGTCAGCAAAACGAATATCCCCTGGTTCTCTGCCGGCAGAAAGGGCATCCACCGGGGCGGCATTGATTTCTTCCTGTGTCTGGTAGATGCCATCTGTTTTGAAGCCAAAGAAGTGCCCGAGTGGCTCCCCTACTACCGTCCGGTGCGTCTGTCCTCCGCCGATACCTGTGTTGATGCTGGGGATACTACCCAGTGAAAGAACTTCATTGTTTACGGTAGTCACGTTACCCCCAATGCTGTAGCTAAAATCACCTACCCGGTTGTTATAGGTTAGTGCGAGTTCAATACCTGAGTTCTGGATCTCTCCTATGTTGGCATCAGTAGGTAGGAAGTAACCTGAAACAGCGGGTATCGGTAGCCCGAGGAGGATGTCTTCGGTGTTGCGCTGGTAGTAGTCAAAAGTTGCTGAAAGGCGTCCTTCCCAGAAGCTTGCATCCACGCCTATTCCAAACTGCGTACTGGTTTCCCACTGTAACTGCTGGTTGGCAAATACTGTAGGCACTGGCGCCCTGACCACGTTCTGTGCTTCTCCCACTACATAATGTGGGTTTACGTTCAAAGCAGACAGGAAGGCAAAATTCACTCCGGTAAACTGGTTTCCGGATTGACCCCAGCCGGCCCTGATCTTGATGTCATCCACAAAGTCTGTTTCCGGGAAAAAGTTTTCTTCGGTGATCCTCCATCCTGCGGAGATAGAAGGAAAGATATCGGAGCGGTTGCCTTCGGCAAAGCGGGAAGTAGCATCTCGTCTGACGTTAATGGTCATCAGGTACTTACTGGCATAGTTGTAATTAATCCTTCCCAGGAAGCCCCGCAGCGCCCAGTGATCAGCCTCATTACCGGCAGCTACTGTACCGGCTACCGAGGCAAAACGTACAGAGGTGTTAAACAGATCCCTGCCCTGTACCCTTATTTTATCAAAGCGGTAGTTGGTTTCTTCATGTCCCAGCAGTACAGTGAGGTCGTGGTCACCAAAGGATTTTGCGTAAGTAAGGGTATTGGTAAAGTTGGTAGTAGACTCAATAGGTCTGGACTGCACAAGGAGCGAGAGACGTGGTAACGCTAACTGATCGAAGGAAACAGGTGCCTGGTAAAAGAAAGCATCGCCTACATTATAATCAAGGCCTGCTGAAATCTTGTATGTCAGTCCATCCAGGATTTCCAGTTCCCCATAGATATTACCCAGTAATTTTGTGCTTTGGATACGAGTCTCATTCACGTCAGTATCGCTGCGGAATACGATGTTCTGGCCTCTGGCACCTCCGGTCGTTGTTGGGTTCTCGGGATTATAGCCCAAAGGGCCGGTAGGATTGTATATCCGAAAGAAAGGTGCATTCTGTGCACCGTTGAAGGCCGCAAACAAACCGGATTCAGACTGTACCAGTCGGTCAAATGAACTGATCAGTAGTGATTCGCCAAATCTGAGGCGCTTACCTACCTTGATGTCGGAATTGGCCTTGAGCGAATAGCGCTGAAATTCCTGTCCCAGTTCTATACCTTCCTGGTTCAGAGAACCGGCAGATACGCTGAAATTAACATTTTCTGACCCTCCGCTTACCGTTACGTTATGGCTCTGCATAGGAGCAGTACGGAAAACGGCGTCCTGCCAGTCAACAAAAGGTTCACCACGGAACTGGCTGAAATCACGGCCCAGTTCTCCCTGGAAGTCAATGTATTCCTCCACATTCAGCACATCCAGGCGGCGGGGCGTATTCTGCATGCCCACATAGCCATCATATACTACTGAAGTTCTGCCGGCTTTACCCCGCTTGGTGGTTACGATGATTACCCCGTTGGCGGCACGTGCGCCGTAAATTGCGGCAGAGGCGGCATCCTTGAGCACGTCAATAGATTCAATATCATTGGGGTTGATACCGGCCAGGGGGTTGGTTTCGGTAGAAGAACCGGTATTAACGGTGATGTTGCTGGTTTGTACTATCGGTACGCCGTCAATCACCCAAAGCGGCTGGTTGGCACCGGCAGTACCTATGCCCCGGATACGGACGTTGATAGGAGCACCAGGGTCACCACTGCGGTTAGATATCTGTACGCCAGAAACCCTACCTGCCAACACCTGGTCGGGGCTGGTGATAGGCTTGGCGGCGATTTCCTCACTGGAAATGGAGCCCACCGAACCTGTCAGGTCACCTCTCTTCTGGGTACCAAACCCGACCACCACCACTTCGTCCAGTGACTGTATGTCAGGGTCCATCTGGACGTTGATTACTGACTGGTTACCGATGGCTACTTCTTTGGAAAGATAGCCTACAAAAGAGAAAACCAGTGTTTCAGCATTGGCCGGTACATTGAGACGGTAGTTACCATCAATATCGGTGATGGTACCGGTAGTAGAGCCTTTGATCACTACGTTTACACCGGGAAGGCCTTCTCCTTCTTCTGAAGTTACCTGTCCGCTAATGTTACTTTGAGCAAAAGTGCTGAGTGAGAAAAAGGAAAGAGAGAGAAAGAGAAATGCAAAAAGGAGTTGAGAGCCGGATAACGGCTTAGGTAGGTTGTGTTTCATAGCTTGGTCGTTTAGGGTTGTATCAGCTAAATGGTTTAGCTTTCTGTTAAGAAAAGTAATAAACTTTAGCCAATTTGACGCTAATTCCAGCCATGTATTTTCTTCGTGATGTTTTCTTTTCTGAATGTTACGGCTCGTCAGGAAAAAAGACAGCGTAATACAGTATTTTACAGTTGTTTGATATTAATCATGGAAGATACTCATTGCAATGAATTACCCTGTCCGATCAGACATATAGCCCTTTTGCTCAGGCTAGCCGGCGCTAGCTGATGGTCATTGCGCAATGGCAGGTTGATAGGGCTCTCTATTTTAGCGCTGGGTTTATTCTTTTGCTACAGTATTTTTCATCTTCAGAGCTGTTATCCTCTGCAAAATGACTGACAGCAGCAGACTGAACAGTACAAAGGCAATAAAGAGGATAAAGCCGGGCTGCAGCGATGTTTCGTTAGTAGATACACTGACCAGGGCGTCTGTTTCCACGTTCAGGATCGCCAACTGATCCTCCAGTATCCCCTGAAACCCGATGTACGCCATAAAAATGGCGATTACATACACATCTGCCATACTCCATTTGCCCGACTTGAAGGCGAAAAAGTGAACGATCTTATTATGCCTCCAGCGCTTTTTGCTGACCAGGTAAAACTGGGTAGCTAACAGTTTGGCTATCGGAAACACAATACTGAACACCAGGATCAGGATGCCTACCAGCAGCGCGTCATATTTCCCGGTTTCCAGCAGTATGGTCACCACGTCTACGATGCTCTTGCTCTGAAAAAATATTACCTGGTCGCTAAACGAAATTTCCTCACCGATGAGCATAAAATTTACTTCCTTGAAGCGGGCATCAATCTCTATCATGGGCGTGGTGAGGCCAGCCGACAGTACGACCAGTGCCAGCAGCACAGATACCACAAACAAAGGTGTATGCAGCGAGGTCTGATGCCTGAAAATCCACCAAAGGAGCAGAAAAATCAGAATCAGGCCCAGTACAATATAGGTGTAGAAATACGTCTCCTGCTGTAACGCCTGCAGGCTGGCTTCGCTTCTGCGGTTAAACTCCCGGACGCCATCGACGCTGTACTGGTTCAGAATAGAATTGACCAGTATGGAGTCGCTGGGTGCGGCAAAGGTCTGCTCGCTGTACTCCTGCACCTTGCTGCGGACCAGGTACTTCAGCGCCTGTTTATTTTCCGGGTCCTGGATTTCATCCACGATGGTACGGGAAAATACGGGCACCAGGGCGCGGACTTTCTCCTCGTCCACGAAAGTTTTGATGGCAAACTGTTTCAACTTGCCGGAGAGTGTGGTTTGCTTCTCATTCAGCAGGCTATCTGCCTTGTCCACCACGGCATCCAGCATCTGGCTGATGGCGTACTGCAGGGTGTCCTCCTGCTGGGGTGTAAGCTCAAAGTCCTGTATCCGGTTAACGGCTATTTTGGTGAGATGCTCGCGCCATACATTGACCGAAAGCAGGCGGTAGCTGATGCTGTTCAGTTCGCTGTAATCAAACTTGATCTGGGCCCTCCGGGAAGAGAGTTCGTAAATCTGGAAAGAACACCAGCCAGTAGCAAAAAGCAATATCCCTGTAAAAAAAATCAGGAGTAAACGTTTAAAAAGTAAGCTCATACTTTGTGTGAGATTTGTCCCAGTAAGAATCACCGCACCGTCAAATTGTTTTTAGTTTTTTGCCAGCTCTTGTGTTTGAGAAAATTATCCTGCATTTACTTAACAAATATGAATGTAATGATTATATTTACATTTGTTAAGTAAATAAAACAGACAATGCAGGAACAATCTCTGGGCGAATTTGAAGAACTGGTACTGCTGGTGGTAGCCGCACAGCATGATGCCGCCTACGGGGTATCCATCATGGAAGGCCTACAGGAGAAGCTGGCCAAAAAACTCAACATCAGTGCTATCCACGTAGCCCTCAAAAGGCTGGAAGATAAGGGCCTGGTCAAATCCCGCTTTGGCGGTATCACCCAGGAAAGAGGCGGCCGACGCAAGAAATTTTACGTCATTACTGCCCTGGGCAAACGTACGCTGGACTACCGCTACTCGCTGCGCCACAGCCTGTACCAGCAGATTCCCAAAATTTCTTTTGGCTGATGGAAAAGCATAATCTAGGTCTCGTAAGGATTGACTACCGGTAAATCAGCGATGTTTTGAAGTCGCTTACGTTTCGTGTCAATAAGATAAAATCATAGGTGAGGGCAGTAGCAGCTATGATAGCATCAGGAAGTTTGATTTTACTCGCTTTGCCTAACAAAATAGTACGATCAACTATCTGATGACTGAGATCATAGATAACTGAGTTATCCATAAAATCAGATAAAATACGGTATGTTTCTTCGGGAGCATTAAATCTTAAAACTTCAATTTTGGTAATCAAAGAAATGTTAGGAACATCATC
>CAZFFW010000052.1:0-15370 GCA_964518125.1 uncultured Porifericola sp. | reverse complement strand
AATTTCATCAAGGTGCCTTTGAAATGACTGATGCTGTTCGTCACTTAACCGGAGAGAACCCGCGAACCTTTCTGAAAGCTTCTGAGAGGAATCAGAAGTGTGGTTCACAATCTGAATCAAGTTTAAGCCTTCAAGGTCTTCCAGCAGTTTGAGTGCTTTAGCGTCTTTAATTTGAATAGTAACTGTTTTCATGATCACAGTAATAATGGGCTGATAATCCAATATAGAGAAAAGTAGCTTTAGTAAAAAGAAGTTTCAAAGATGCAACACCACGAGCCACCCAAATATGCACTACGCTTCCTCCGCTGGTTTTGCCGCGAGGATTACCTGGAAGAGATTGAGGGTAACTTGCTAGAGGTCTTCGAAATGCAGTACGAAGATTCTGAGCAGAAAGCCCGACGCGCTTTTTACTGGAATGTGCTGCTGCATTTCCGTCCGGCCTTTATCCGTTCCTTTCAGTTTAGCAACACATTAACCCACCCTGATATGATACGACATAATTTTCTGATAGCCCTTCGGGGTTTTCAACGGCACCGGACCTCCTTTTTGATTAATCTCACCAGCTTATCCACCGGACTGGCCTGTGCGCTGATGATCTACCTCTGGGTCAGCGATGAACTTGGAGTAGACAAATTTCATGAACATGAAGCGCGCCTGTACCAGGTAATGGAAAACCAGGTACAGGATAACGGTATCCTGACACAAAGCGCCACGCCGGACCTGATGGCCGAGATCATGAAAGAAGAATTGCCTGAAATAGAAATGGCCACTTCGGTAACGCCGTCCTCCTGGTTTGGCAGTTTTTCTCTTAAGCCAGGTGATGATCAGCAGCGGGTGCAAGCCAGTGGGCAGTTTGCTGGTAAGGACTTTTTCCGGATGTTTTCTTACGATCTGGTGAAGGGAAACGAAAGGCAGGTGCTCTCCGGGCTCCACGATGTCGTGATTTCTGAAGAACTGGCTATGAAACTGTTCAATACGACTGAGGATGTGGTAGGCAAAAGTATCCAATGGCAGTTGCTGGATTTTGAGAAGCAGGCCGTGGTTTCTGGTCTTTTTAAAAATGTGCCTGATCATTCGTCCATGCAGTTTGACTTTGTGCTGTCGTACGAGGCCTGGAAAGCGCTGGGCGAGGAAAGCGGACGGAACATGAACTGGGATAATCATGGACCCGAAACCTACATCCTGCTGGAAGAGGGAACCGACCTGCAGCATTTTAACCAGAAAATTGAAGGTTATATCAAGTCCAAACTGGAAAGCTCCAACATCAGCCTGTTTGCTACTGCCTACGCGGACCGCTACCTGTACGGTAATTATGAGAATGGCCAAACTGCCGGCGGACGTATAGACTACGTGCGCCTGTTTTCCTTCATTGCCATATTTATCCTGGTCATTGCCTGTATCAACTTTATGAACCTCTCTACGGCTAAAGCCTCCCGCCGCATGAAGGAACTGGGGGTCAAAAAGGCAGTAGGCGCCAGCCGTGGTGCCCTGGTGTTCCAGTACCTGGGCGAGTCTTTGCTGATGGCCATGATTTCCCTGCTGACTGCTATAATGCTGACCGTACTGCTTCTTCCGCAGTTCAACGAGATCACCGGCAAATCACTGAGCATGGGTATTAGCCTGCCTATTGTTCTGGGAATACTGGCGATCACCGTACTTACCGGCCTGCTGGCGGGTAGCTATCCGGCCCTTTATCTCTCAGGTTTCAATCCCGTCAAAGTGCTCAGAAGCAAGCTGAACCCTTCTACCGGCGAAGTCTGGACCCGCAAAGGCCTGGTAGTTTTTCAGTTTGTACTCTCCGTCATCCTGATCGTATCGGTGGTGGTGGTATATCAGCAGATCGAGTTTATCCAATCCAAAAACCTGGGCTTTGAGAAAGACAACATCATACATTTTGAACGGGAAGGCCTGGTAGCTGAAAAACAGGATGCTTTTCTGGCAGCCCTGCGCCAGGTTCCCGGCATCGCTGATGCCTCGGCGGTCAACAGCCTGCTGATGGGGAGCTACAGCACCACTTACGGCGTTCACTGGGAAGGTAAAAATCCCGATGCCAGCATACAGTTTGAAGTGCTGCCGTCAGATTACGGCCTGGTAGAAACCATGCATATGGAGATGGCCGAAGGAAGAAGCTTCTCGCCGGAATATGGCCAGGAAAAGGAAAAGATTATCTTCAATGAAGAAGCGATCCAGGTGATGGGTTTGGATAACCCCATCGGGAAAACCGTCAGGATGTGGGGAGATGAATTTGAAATAATCGGGGTGGTCAGAAATTTCCATTTTGAGTCCCTGCACGAAGATGTGAAGCCGCTGCTGATCCGCCTTAATCCGGAGCATACGCTGAAAATAGTAGCCCGCCTGGAGGCTGGCAGAGAGAAGGAGGCGCTGGCTGCGCTGGAAGAACTCTATGCGGACTTCAACCCCGGCTTTCCGCTGAACTTCCAGTTCCTGGACCAGGATTATCAGGCACTTTATGCTGCCGAACAGCGGGTATCTACCCTGGCCTGGTATTTTGCTGGGATCGTCATACTGATCTCCTGCCTGGGACTCTTTGGCCTGGCAGCTTTCACTACCGAGCGCCGACGAAAAGAGATCGGTATCAGGAAGATTCTTGGCTCCAGCGAAATGGGTTTGATCAGCCGGCTTTCATCAGACTTCAGCAGTCTGGTGGTGGTCGCCATCATCCTTGCCCTGCCGGTAAGTTACTGGCTTGCCCAGTACTGGCTCAGTGACTTTGCCTTTAGGGTTGAACTTCACTGGTGGTTTTTTGCCGGAGCCGGTGTACTTGTCTTATTCATCGCCTGGATCACCGTAGGGCTGCAGACTTACAGGGCCGCCCGCATAAATCCGGTGGATTGCCTGCGGAGCTAGTAGTTTCCACAACACCTGTTCATAAATTTTATGCAGCAAGAGCTCCTTTTTCAGGGAGCTTTTGCTGTTTGTACTGCCATTCAATAAAACAGCATTTGGCAGGTATCTCTAGACTATCGCTGGAATTTTTTTAAATTATTTTCAGATAATTGAGCTGTTTTTATTGTTTTAGGTTGATTAGCGCTTATTCATCGTGATGAGTTGAAATAAATATAGTATACTGTAAGCAGGTTTTTATCACAGCCGCACCGAATAAATAAACGCCTGGTATGAGTCTGAAGCTTACGTACTCAAAAAAAGAAGAGGAAACGACAGCTGACTTCATGGAAAATGAAGAGGCTCTGTGGAGGGCATTCCGACAGGGAGAAAAGAAAGCGCTCTCCATGATTTACCAGCAGCATTTCTTCAAGCTCTACAATTACGGGATGAAAGTCAGTCCTGACCGGGAACTGGTCAAAGACTGTATACAGGAGCTTTTTATCTATATCTGGAAAAGCCGTGCTACGCTCTCCCACACAAGTTCTATCAAGTATTACCTGTTCAGGTCACTGAGGAGAAAAATGGTTGAAGAAATCAGGAAGACTAACCGTATTGCCGCTTCCCATCAGCGCTTTCAGGAATTCAGCTTTGAGCTTCCTCATGAGCAGAAAGTAATTGCTGAGCAGCTTTCAGCAGAAAAAGCTGAAAAGTTACTGAGCTGCCTCAATAAACTGCCCAAGCGTCAGAAGGAGGCCCTGTTCCTGCGCTATTATGAAAACCTGAGCCCCCAGGAAGTGTCCTCCATTATGGGCCTGAGTATTGAATCTACTTATGTACTTTTTTCCAAGGCGATCAGTTTGCTGCGGCAAAACCTGTTGAAACTGGTTTCTGTTGGTCTGCCGCTACTACTGGTACTAAGATACCTGTCTTTGCTCTGATGGGTATAAATTCATTAAACAAGTAGTAAATTTATTAAATATTTGGCAACAGATATTCTAAATATTTGACCATAATATATTTTTTATAATTTATTTCATTTATTCCGCTAAGATTTCCCTAAAACCTCCCTTTACCTCATAGAACTATTTTCAGCTTCTATGAAGTACATTGATTATGCAGTGAATGATTTTGTGCTTGACGAAAACTTCAAGCAATGGGTGCTGGCGCCCACCGCTGAAAACTCCGCTTTCTGGGAAGCATGGCTGTATGATAACCCGGTAAAAGAGCCGGACGTCAGGCAGGCAAGGAAGCTGATCCTGCTGATGCATTTCAAAAAGGATCATCCTGAAAATGAGGATTTTCAACAGGTTTGGGAGGGTATTCGGAAGTGGGTAGATCATGCGCAAACGGCGGCCTATCAGGAGCCCAGGGTGGTTCAGATGGCAGCAGAGCCGCATCGTAACACGCCTTATTTCTGGCATTTCAGGACCGCTGCTTCTCTGGCCGGGTTTATCCTGGTCAGCCTTGCGCTCTGGTTTACCTATGATATTTTTTACAGGAATATCACGATCGCTACCACCTCCGGAGAGATCAGAACTTTGGTGCTGCCCGACCAGTCGGTGGTCAGCCTCAACGCCAACTCTGAGCTGCGCTATCCCCGCTTCTGGAACACCGAGCTAAGGGAAGTACAGCTGAAAGGAGAAGCATACTTTAGTATTACCCATCAGCAGGATAGCACCCCATTTATTGTGCATACCGACCATCTGGATGTCAGGGTGCTGGGCACTGAGTTTAATGTAGACGAGCGGGAAGACCGTACGCAGGTACTGCTTACGGCGGGTAAAGTCAAAGTTGATATCCAGCAAGGTGCAGGTATAGAGGAGGTGGATATGATACCGGGAGAATTGCTGGCCTACTCACATCAGGACAATAGCATTGTGAAACAGGCAGCCGCTGGTGAAACAGAAGCCGCATGGCGCAGCAATCAGCTGATCTATGAGAATACGACCATAGCAGATGTAATCATGGATATGGAAAGGCAATTTGGCTTTGATATACAGGTGGAAGATGCTGCCATTCTGCAGGAAGAATTCAACGGTGTCATTCCTGCGGATAATGCGGAAGCCTTTTTCGTCACCATAGAAAATACTTTTGATGTACAGATCATCATGAGCGGAAAGAAGATCATCATAAAATAAAACTGATATCCCTGGCCCGAGAAGTGGCAGGATTTTTTGAAAACTATGTTTAACCTAAACTACTCTTTCAATGTGGAATGGAACATGTAAATTTTTACGATGTGCCGCACTATACTGCCTGACGGGATTTATCATCCTGTCGTCGGCCAGTGTACATGCGCAGCAGTTAGCCAGCCTGAAAACCACCGGACCGGCTTCCTTTCAGGATAAAAAAGAACTGAGCGAAGTGCTTTCCCTGCTGGAGGATCGCTATAAGGTCAAATTCAACTATGTGAAAACTACGGTTGAGGGAAAACTGGTCAGCGATAACCTGGATAGCAAATCCGGTGAAGAAGTGGAAGAGATCATCAGGGAAATACTCAAGCCGCTCAACCTGACCTACGAAAAAGTAGGGGAAAACCTATATGTGATCTTTAGCCGTAAGGAGGAAAAGACCATGATACTGGATATGAACCGGATGGTGCCTCAAAGCATGGGTACTGTAGAAAGAGCAGGTACGCTCTCCCATGCACAGGATATGGGCAACAAGCTGAAGGTACTACAGCAGACCATCAGCGGAACGGTCACGGATATGGAGAACGGAGAAGGCTTGCCCGGTGTCAATATCCTTGCCAAGGGCACTACTTCGGGTACTGTTTCGGATATGAATGGGCAGTACCGGATTACGGTAGCCGATGATGTGGAAACCCTGGTGTTTTCATCTATCGGCTATGTAACTGAAGAAATTCAGATCAATGGCAGGAGCCAGATTAGTGTGTCTTTGTCGCCTGATATACAGTCGCTCTCAGAAGTGGTAGTGGTGGGCTATGGTACGGTCAAAAAGAGTGACCTTACCGGCTCAGTATCTTCGGTAAAAGCGGAGGAACTGACAGCCTATCCGGCGCAGGGTACGGTGCAGGCATTGCAGGGGCGTGCAGCCGGCGTCAATATACAGGCCAATAATGGTGCTCCCGGAGCTGACCTGAAAGTAAGGATCAGGGGAGGTACATCCATCAACGCCAGCAGCGATCCTATTTATGTGGTAGATGGCTTTGTGGGAGCAGCATTGCCTCCACCCGAGGATGTCGCTTCCATAGAAGTGCTCAAAGACGCATCAGCTACTGCCATTTATGGCTCGCGGGGTGCCAATGGTGTGATCATGGTCACGACAAAAAGAGGCAGGGCCGGAGATGTGAGAATTGAGTTTAACTCCTCTTACTCAATGCAGAACGAGATCAATCGCCTGGATTTGCTCAATGCCGAGCAGTTTACCCAGTACATTCAGGAAGCCAGGCCCAGTATCGAGCCCAGCAACGAAAGTACTGACTGGCAGGATGAGATCTTCCGTACCGGAAATATCCAGAACTACCAGCTATCGGTATCCGGGGGTAATGAGTCGGTAAATTATTATTTGTCCGGTTCATACTTCGGACAGGAAGGGGTGATCGTCAATTCTGCTTTTGACCGTTATTCGCTGACCAGTAATATTGACATCAATGCCTCAGAAAAGCTGAAAGTAGGACTCAATCTTTTTGCCCAGAGAAATATTACGGATGGCGTAAGAACGCAGGAAGGTTCAGGTGGTCTGACGCCCGGAGTAGTGTCTTCGGCTTTTAAGTTTGAGCCTGACCGGGCTATTTATAACCCTGATGGTTCCTTCACCCTGGGCCGCCTGAACGACCCCATTGATAACCCCTATGCGATAGCTACCCAGCTACAGGACGAGAATATTAATGACCGTTTTCAGGCCAACCTGTTTGCCGAGTACAGCATTCTGCAAGATCTCAAATTCAGAACCACCTTTGGCGCTACTACCAACAGTGGCCGCAGAGGAAGGTATTCTCCGATGACCCTCCAGGAAGGGAGAAATTCAGGAGGTGCCGCACGGGTGGATGGTTCCAAGTACACTCTTTTGCTTACTGAAAATTACCTTACCTATAGCAAAACCTTCGGCAATATCCATAACCTCTCGGTCATGGGAGGTTATTCATTTCAGTCATCCTCATCTGAAGGCTGGGGCGGAAGAAGCCAGACTTTTATCAACGATTCGTTCTCCTACTGGGGTCTGGGCTCTGCCGCCAATTACCAGGCACCCAATTCTGACCTTACCGAATGGCAGATTGAATCCTACTACGGCAGACTGAACTATTCCCTGCTGGATCGCTACCTTTTTACGTTCAATGCACGCTACGATGGCGCCTCCAACTTTAGCAGGAACAATAAGTGGGCTTTCTTCCCTTCCGGGGCCTTTGCCTGGAATATGAAAGAGGAGCGGTTTATGGAAGACGTAAGCTGGCTGAGCTTCTGGAAATGGAGAGCGAGCTATGGCCTTACCGGCAACCAGGCTATTGCTCCCTATCAGACACTGGCCAGGTTCTCCAGCGTATTCTCAGTCATGGGCGGACAGATCGTCAATGCCGCGCGCCCTACCGCAGTGGCCAATGAGAACCTGACCTGGGAAACTACCGCCCAGTTTGATATAGGCGCAGATATCGGGCTTTTTGAAGACCGGATTAATCTGACACTGGACTACTACCGGATGGTCACTTCGGACCTGCTGTTTGCGGTACAACTCCCTCAGTATTCCGGCTATACCACCCAAATCCGCAATATAGGCGAGGTGGAAAATAAAGGATGGGAAGCGATGATCACCTCCCGCAACCTGACCGGGCCCTTTGAGTGGACCACCAGCCTGAATGTGTCGACTAACCAAAACCAGGTGCTATCGCTGCCCGATGGTACTGATATTGAATACGGCTCTGGTCCCGGGCATATGGTAGGTCTGGGGAATACCCAGCTTCTTAGCGAGGGCGAACCAGTAGGGGCATTTTATGGCCTCATCTACGATGGCGTCTACCAGCAGGGGGATGAATTTATCGAAGGAGCCGGGTTTGAACAGGAAGCAGGAGGAGAAAAATTCAGAGACATCAACGGCAGGAATGAAGCCGGCGACCTGACTGGGCAGCCGGACGGAGTGCTGAATAATGATGACCGCACCATCATAGGTAATCCTTATCCTGATTTTATCTGGGGGATGAACAATGATTTCAGATGGAAAAACTTTGACCTCAACATCTTTTTCCAGGGGTCACAGGGTAATGATATCCTCAGTTACACCCTGATGGAACTGAACCTGCTGTCGGGGATCAACAATGCTACTACTGTCGCGCTGGACCGCTGGACACCCAGCAATACGGATACCGATGTGCCGAGGGCTTTTTCGGGCAGAACGCGCAGAGTATCCACCCGCTGGATTTATGACGGCAGCTACGTGCGCCTGAAGAACCTGGCATTAGGCTATACGCTGCCAAGAGCCGCCCTGGACCGGTTGAAGCTGCAGAAGCTGCGAGTATACGTAAGCGCTCAGAACATCCTTACTTTTACCGACTACCCCGGCTTTGACCCCGAAGTGAACTACCGTTCTTCCGGTGGTCAGAATGGTAACCGGAACCAGGGGCTGGATTATGGCAGTTACCCCAATGCCAAGTCTTATACGGTAGGATTAAACATTGGATTTTAACGATCAACCTAAAGAAACAGTATTATGAAAAATATATTCAAAATAGCCTGGATAGTAGCCTTCATGGCTACATTATCTGCCTGTGCGGATCTTGAAGAAAAGCCGGTGGGCTTACTTGCCCCTGAAACACTTTTTGGCTCAAAAGGCGATGTGGAAGTGGCCATATATGGAGCTTATGGATGGATCGCTACTGAGCGTCTCTATGGCAGACAGTTTGTCTCTGCCCTGATGTTGCGCGGCGATATGGTAGACATTGGCGACAGAGGAACCCCTGCGGAAAGGCAGCAGGTAAATGATTTTAACATGGATGCCAATAACGGCATGGTAAGCAGGTTCTGGCCTTACTGGTACCAGACCATTAGTGCTGCCAATGCCGCTATTGCCGGTGCCGAGTCGCTGGGCCTAGCCGAAAGTGAAGCCAATCCTTTGATCGCAGAGGCGCGTTTTATCCGGGCTTTCAGCTACTACCACCTGGTCAGGCTGTTTGGTGATATACCCTATATTGACTACTTCATTACTGACCCCGAATCTGTGGGCGATATATCCAAAACACCCGTCGCCCAGGTATATGAGGGTATTATCCAGGATCTGGAATTTGCTAAAGAGTGGCTTCCTGATACCCAGAATGGTGGTATTCGCTCCCGGGCTACCAAGGGAACCGCCGCCTCTTATCTGGCGTCTGTCTACCTGACCCGGGAAAATTACCAGGAAGCTTATAATGAAGCCAAGTGGGTGATTGACAACAGAGACCGTTTTGGGTATGCTCTGGTGGATGATTACCAGACACTTTTCAAAGCGGAGGATATTGACCGGGTAGAGCATATTTTTACGGTTGACTTCCTGGGTCAGCAAAGTGGTTCCGATGGTGCTGATGATGATATCATGGGGCCTATGACTGGCGTAAGGGGCGCAGACCAGCAGGGATGGAGTGTGCTGGTACCCTCTATGGCGGTATATGACACCTGGGACGACCGCGACTATCGTAAAGAAGTTAGTTTTGAGGACTCAATTTTGGTGAACGGCGTATTAGTGCCTTATACTGAATACGATAATACACAGCGCCCGCATATTGCCAAGTATGCCCGCTTTCCCGGTAATGCCAATGGTGATACCCGTAATTCTGACCATAATTATTCAGCGATGCGTTACGCGGAAGTATTGCTGATTGCCGCCGAAGCCCTGGCAGAAATCAATGGCCCCAACGCTGAGGCCGAAGGGTATGTAAATCAGATCCGTGAACGTGCCCGTAACTGGGGTGGTATCATGACCAGTTATCCCGAAAATGTGTCCAGTGGACTTAGCAAGGATGCGTTTATTGATGTAGTACTCAACGAAAGGCGGCTGGAACTGGCTTTTGAATACAAGCGATGGTATGATATCAAGCGCAGAAGATTAGGGGAGGAGGTCTTTACCGGCCCCACTACGCTGGAGCCTCACCCTAACTTTGATCCCGACAGAGACTATCTCATGCCACTGCCGCAGGTGGATCTTAGTGTAAACCCTAACCTGAGGCCTCAGAATCCGGGATACTAGACGGCTTTAAGGCCTGTAATTCTGTGGGGCTGCTGCATTGACAGCTACCTACCGGATGAAGAAAATCTATGAGAAGTCAAGGCGGTACGGATATGCTCTGTACCGCTTTCCTTTTGTAATATCTGCGGTGCATTAGCTGGAGGCATAAAATAATGCTTGGGCCTGGTTTAACCCATTTATTAGGTACTGGCTGGAGCTTCAATTCAGTAGGCAGCGGAGACCTCGTGGTCTTTTGTCACATTATCATACTGTACCCATTGGCTCTCTCTTTGCTGTGCAGTTTCTATCCATTCGGGAACTACCGTTTTCAAAAACACTTCTTTTTCATTTTCCATTTGTTCCATAGGCAAACCGATATAGGCTTGTGCTTTCTCTTTCGTGGAGATATCGGGCATGGGTACTTCATCGGTGTACCCGAGTTTAGCCAGAAGCCTGGATAATTTTAGCCTTGCTTCCTGGGCCAGGGTAATGGAGGTACTGAGCAGTTTGAGGGTTTCGCTGGTAGCGTGGGCAGCCGCACCATGACTGGCTACAGAAAAATCCCAGCGCCACTGCGCATGCCGGATATCCATCAGTATATCTTCCATCTGCCCTTCAGTAGCACCCTGATCCCAGGCAAATTTGGCTTCTATGTGGGCCTTGGCCAGCAGGTCTTCAGCGATCCTGCGGGCTACATTTACCTTATCCTGGCTATCGTATACATTGCTGATCAGTTCCATCTCACTTTCTCTATGGCAGACCTGGCAGGAGTTGGCGACATTGTTCAGCGGGCTCTGGATGTGGTGATCGCTGAATTTAATACCTCCTTCGGTGCGGTAGGGCATGTGGCAGTCGGCACAGCTAACGCCTCTTTTGGCGTGGATGCCGGTCAGGTAAAGCTCATAATCCGGATGCTGGGCCTTCAGCATGGGTGCCCGGCTTAGTTTATGCGTCCAGTCCGCAAATTCAATATTATCATAGTACTCTTCCATGGCGGTGATATCGGTGCCCTGATCCCAGGGAAAGGTAAGATAGGGCACTCCCTCGTAGGGTGTTTCCTTGTTGAAATAGTACTCCACATGGCACTGGGCACATACCAGGCTGCGCATTTCCTGGTGGCTGGCCTCATTCACATCTTTGCCCATTCTTTCAAAGGCTTCTATCAGGGCGGGTCGGGTGATCTTGAGGTTCATGGTAGCTTCATCGTGGCAGTCGGCGCAGCCAATGCTGTTAACGATTTCCGGGCCATGCTCAGCCCATTTGGGTGCATAAAATTCCTTAATGCCTATCTCTTCCATCAGGCGCGGCACATCAGGACTTTTGCAGGTCCAGCAGGTGGCGGGCTGCGGCCCTTCTTCAGGCCCCATAGGCGCGCCGGTCCTTAGGGTTCTCCGTACATCATTGACCGCATAATAATGGCCCCGCGCCTGCGTGTAATCAGCAGCAAACAGGTATCCCGCCCACAGCACTACCATTTCCGGATGATCCTCCAGTACGTCATGGTCATTGCTGGCGTTGTACTTGCTGTCAAAGGTGGTATCGGCAGTTTCCAGGTAAGTCTGGTACTGACGAGGGTAGTTGATCCCCCAGACTTCGTTTCGTGGCTCCAGCGGCCTGATATCTACCTGCTGCTGGTTAAGGTAGAGGGCCTCTGTGCGCCTTTCCATCACCGAAGAAGCCAGTAAGCCCAGCAGAAAAATAAATACAGCGGTGAAGGCAAACAGTAACCAGCCTATCCAGGGGCGTTCGTTGATGGTTGTTCTTAAATTCTTCATGTGGAAAAATTTAGTTTTTTTCTTTAGATCTCAGGTTTTTTAGCCAGTCCGGAACCGGGCTATCAGGTACGGGAACCAGGGTGGCCGGAGTAGCCGACAAACTCCTGACCCTGCCGTGGGGTACCTCACGGTGGCATTCCCAGCACAGCTTTCCGGCGCCATGCCGGCTGTTTTCCAGGGATACGGTCAGGGTGCCTACGTTTTCATTGAGTTGTGAATGACACCTTTTGCAGTTTTCCTGAACCACCTTGATACCATCTTCTTTGATAAAAATCACCTGAGGTTCCCCGCGCATAGTAAAAATTGTGGCATGCCGGAGGCCGTCCTTGGCTTTGAAAAAGTAGGTGTTAAAAATATTGTCCTGGGGAACATGGCAGTCGTTGCAGGTGGTAGTAAGCCGGTGGGCGCTATGCTGCCAGGTGGCAAACTGTGGCGCCATGACGTGGCAGTTGATACAGGTAGTAGGATCATCAGACAGGTACGACCAGGCCTTGGAGACATAAAAGAGATACGCGAAAACCCCAATGAATACGGCGATCAGGCCATTGACGAAAAAAAACCAGGGTTTGGGAGGTCTGAAAAAATCAGGTATCTTACTTAACCGCATAGCAAAAAATTAACGAGATAAAGCAAAATCGCTTTTAAAAGTAAAAAATCACCGACTTTTTAATTTTGGGTAAACTAAAAATGGTGGATAAACTGCGGTAAATTAAGCTAAAAACAGCAGCTTATTTTTTCATTAATGGCCATTTTTTAATATACTTAATTTTTAAGCTACGCAAAAGGAATTTTCATTTTTTAAGCTGAAGGGTATGAAGAAGTATCACATACTTTTGTTCATCGTAATGGCCATCTCGCTGGGTGTTCTCATCAGTACCACACAGTCCAATAGCACCTATGGCAACTTCTCCGAGGCTTCAGCTGATCAGCATGCTGAGTTTACCCTGGTGGGCAAAATCGTTAAAGAAAAGCCCATTGCCTACAACCCGCAGCTTAATCCCAACCTGGTCACTTTTTACATGGAAGACAAAGAGGGTACTGAATTCAAGGTGATCCTCAACGGCAGCAAACCACAGGATATGGAAAGATCGGAAGAGGTAGTGGTGAAGGGAAAGTCAAAGGGTGAAGTTTTTTATGCCAACACCATTCTGCTCAAGTGCCCCTCCAAATACGTGGAGGAAAATAATTTTGAGGCCTCAACTCTCTGAACGATGACTTATCTCTACGAACACACCTGGCTGGGCCAGTATGGCCATTTGTTGATAATTGTATCCCTGGTAGGGTTTCTGGCAGCAGCTTACAGTTACATCAGTGCCCTCCGTGGGCCTGTTGATGAGGTGAAATTATGGAAAACAACAGGAAAAGGCTTTTTTCTGCTGTCAGGAGCCAGTGCGATCGCGGCGATTGGCATCCTCTACTACCTGATGCTGAACCGTTTTTTTGAATTCCACTACGTCTGGAAATACACCAACCACTCCATGAACTCAGCCTACATGCTGGCCAGCTTCTGGAGTGGGCAAGAAGGCAGCCTTTTGCTGTGGGCCTTCTGGATCATCCTTTTTACTTTTATTTTTCTTCAAAAGTTTAAAAGCTGGGAAGCCTACGTAATGCCCACTGTCTGTATGACGCTGGGCGTGATTTTTTCTATGCTGCTGGGCGTGTACGTAGGCGACGTAAAAATCGGCAGCAGCCCATTTATCCTGATTCGCCAGCTTCCTGAAAATATTACGCAGGCCTGGGCACAAATGCCGGATTACCTGCAGAAGGTAGAAGCCCTGCAGGACGGGGTAGGCCTCAATCCCTTGTTACAAAACTACTGGATGGTGATCCACCCGCCCGTGCTTTTCTCAGGATTTGCACTGCTTCTGTTCCCATTTGCGCTCGCTCTGGCAGGAGTTATCAAAAGGGACCTGAAAAGCTGGGTCAGCCCTGCCATTGGCTGGTCGGTGGCCGGACTTTTATTTTTGGGCACTGGCATCCTCATGGGTGGAGCCTGGGCCTACGAGGCGCTGAGCTTCGGAGGCTTCTGGGCCTGGGATCCGGTAGAAAATGCCTCTTTTGTTCCCTGGTTGCTGTTGCTTGCCGGAAGCCACCAACTCATGATCACACGGAGCAGGCAGAAAGGGTATTTTATGGCCATTTTGCTCAGCGTACTACCGTTTATCATGGTATTGTATGCCAGTTTCCTTACCCGTAGCGGTATACTGGGAGATAGCTCGGTGCATTCCTTTACGGAAAATGGCCTGATGCTCCATTTATTCCTTTTTCTGTTCCTGGCGGTCACTGCCGCTGTCGCCATTATTGCCAAAAAGAAGAAGGTACAGCGGCTGTACGTGCTTTTGAATACCGTGCTGCTGTTTGCATACTTTCTTGTTGAACCAACAGCCTATCTTTTTATCTTTTGGCTGCTGCTCATTTTTGGGTTTTTACTCTTTGCCTATCAGCGTTACTATCCCAAAAAGGTAGAAGATGACAGCCTGAGCAGCCGTGAATTCTGGATGCTGGCCGGTATCATGCTACTGCTCATTTCATCGGTGCAGATTACCATTTCTACCTCCATTCCTGCTATCAACCGCCTTTTTCTCACCCAGTTTGATGCTTTTACCAACCTGGCGCGCCGCAACGAATATTACGCCATGTGGCAGACACCTTTTGCCATCATTTTCCTGTTTCTGATGGGCCTGACGCAGCTACTCAGCTATCATAAAACCTTCCAAATCAAAAAGAGATTAACCCGCTTAAAAAAACCGCTCTTACTTGCTTTTCTGGCGAGTATCATCGCCTCCTTTCTTTTTTCTTTTGGCCCTTCCGACTGGCAATATGCACTGCTTTTATTCGCTGCCCTTTTTGCCATGGCAGCCAACCTCAGCTGGCTAGTTAGCCTGGTGAAAAGAAATACTCTACAAGCGGGAGCGGCTATATCCCACCTGGGATTTGCCCTGTTGATCGTGGGAGCGCTTTTATCCAATGCCCGCAAAACGCCTATTTCCCATAATGCTGATAAGTTTGACCTGCAGATGCTGGATGAAAGCTTCCTGAACAACGAAAATGTATTGCTGCGCAAAGGGGATACGGTGAAGATGAACAACTATTACATTACCTATCGGGGTAAGAAAAAGGAGGGGGTAAACATCTATTACGACATCGGATACTACGAGGCTGTTCTGGACCATGAGGATATGCGCTGGCAGCGGGGTGATTCGCTCTTCAGCCTGACCCCCAGCATACAGCAAAACGAAAAGTTTGGTAACGTCTCTGAGCCTGACACCCGGCACTACTGGTCGCACGATGTGTTTACGCATGTCAAATGGGCGGATACGGAAATACATCATGCCGACCATCCGGATGATGACTTTATGAACCGGATACTGAAGGAGGTGCAGCTCGGAAAGAAATACCAGCACGATAACCTCCTGATTGCGTTTAATGACATCTATCTGCTTAACTCAATCACCGAAAAAGAAGAACTGGGTCTGCATGAAAATGATGTGGTAGTACAGGCCGATTTCAGCCTTTCGGATGTAACAGACGCCGGTAAAAAGGATGTGCTTAGCCCGATCTTCATCGTCAAGGACTCCGTTTCCATTTATTCGCAGGCA
>CAZFFW010000051.1:0-30711 GCA_964518125.1 uncultured Porifericola sp. | reverse complement strand
GAAAAATACAGAGGACTGAGAGTAGTCAAAGAGTAACGCTTTTTGGAATAATATAGATAAACCAGGCTGAGCGATCAGGCTGGTTTTTTTGTGCAGGTTTCATATCATCTTTTAAAAAATCAAAAAAAAGATGGATAATTTTTCCCGGTTTAGGCAAACTTACGAAAATATTGTTTATTTTTAGGCAAGTCTAAATTTTAATTTTGGCTATGCATGAAAACTTACTTCTGGCTTTCGGACTGACATTATTTGCTGGTTTGTCTACGGGTATTGGGAGTGCGCTGGCATTTTTTACACGCTCGCAAAGCTCCCGCTTTCTGTCAGTCTCTATGGGGCTTTCTGCCGGAGTCATGATTTATATATCGTTTGTGGAGTTGTTTGTAGACGCGCAGGATTCCCTGATTGGGGCATATGGCGAAAAATACGGCAGCACCTATGCTGTACTGGCTTTTTTTGGAGGCATACTCCTGATCGCCCTCATTGACAAAGTTGTACCTTCCCACGAAAATCCCCACGAATTTCCTGATGAAGAGGTGGAACTGAGGGCTGAACTCAGGGAGCTGAAAGACGCTCATTTGCTGCGAATAGGCATGTTTACCGCCCTGGCACTGGGTATTCACAATTTTCCCGAGGGAATGGCAACTTTTATCAGTGCGTTGAGAGACCCGTCACTTGGCTTGCCCATCGCCATTGCCGTTGCGATACACAATATACCAGAGGGCATTGCCGTTTCTGTGCCAATCTATTACGCTACCGGCAGCCGAAAGAAAGCCTTTGTGTACTCTTTCCTTTCCGGTTTGGCCGAACCGGTAGGCGCATTGGTGGGCTACCTGATATTGATGCCTATCCTGAGTGAGCTGATATTTGGCCTGCTCTTCGCCCTGATCGCCGGTATCATGGTGTTCATTTCCCTGGACCAGTTATTACCTGCAGCCCATGCCTATGGTAAACACCACCATGCGATCTACGGCCTGGTAGCCGGCATGATCATCATGGCAGTGAGCCTGTTGATGTTTTTATAAAAAAAGCCCGAACCTAATGGAACGGGCTTAGCAGGAAGTTGTAAAAAATATTTAGGACAGCTCACTGAAGGCGTTAGCGAACGCTTCCATATTTTCCATGGTGCCAATGCTGACGCGACAATAGTGCTGGTTTCTAAAGTAAACCCTTTTCAGTCCTACTCCGCGTTTCATCATCTCCATTACAAAGCGGTCTCCATCCATCCGGATAGGGAAGAGGACAAAATTGGTATCCGAAGGCACGTACTCATAGCCCGCGTCAGTAAGCGTTTTGTACAAAAAGCTTTTAGACTTGGCGTTCATTTCACGGCTGTAGTCCATAAAACTATCGTCTTTCAGTGTCTCTATGGCTCCATAGGCTGAGGGGCGGCTCAGTCCATTACCGTCGGTGCCGTACAGCATAAGTTTTTCAATGTTTTCCGGAGTAGCGATGCAGTAACCAATCCTGAGACCGGCCATTGCATGTACCTTGGAGAATGTACGGGCCACCATGACATCCTTGCCTTCCTTAACCAGGCTGATCATAGATTTGGCTGGCGCATCAGTCTGATAATCAATGTAGGCTTCGTCTATGAACACCGGCTTCTTTTTGGAGGCTTCGGCACAGAAAGCCTTTAAATCATCAGTATTGGCTGCAATCCTTCCGGTTGGGTTATTGGGATTGCAGATATATACCAGGTTGATATCATCTCTTACCTGGTCTATCATCCGGTCAAAATCATAGTCCAGGTCCTGGCTGAGCGGCACAGTGACCAATTCAGATCCATAATCATTACAAGCCCTGCGGATAAGGGACATATACGTAAGGTCTGCAGCCAGAATTTTATTGCCCTTATGGCCGTAGTACTGCGCTGCAGCCATCAATATCTCAGTAGATCCAGCCCCCAGCATCACATGGTCTTCGCTGACACCCCACATATCCGCGATCATTTTCTTTAGTTCATCTTTCCCAAGCTTGGCATACATCCAACTGTCTTTGATGGCATCTATCATTACCTTTTGCGCCCGGGGAGAGGGTCCAAAGGGATTTTCATTGGATGTAAGGCGGGCCTTCATGTTGATAAAGTCCCAGGGGGACGGATCAGCAGGTGGTACAGCTACTGTGGCTGCCCGGGCGGGGTTGGTAAATTCAAAAGGATTGCCCAGCGTAAAAGCACCGGCCATGAGGGCACTGGATTTGAGCCAGTTTCTGCGATTGATAGCGTTTGACATTAGCGATCAGTTTAGGAATAAGAAAAATGAATAGTATCTGTTATTTTACAAATAGAAAAATAAAATTCTGCAATAAAAAATAAATGCAGAATAAATTTGCATAAAATATTCTATTCCATTGGCTATACTTTGCTTTTATTTTGTAGCAAAGTTTACTGCCTGTATTTCTGACCAGTAATCTCCATCCGAGCTAATGTTTTTCTGCATAAAGCCAACATGTCCGCCCTCTTCAGGCGTCTGCAGGTATACGTATGGGTGCTCCTTCAGAGCCTCATAGGGATAGCATTTATCTGATAAAAAAGGGTCGTTTTTGGCGTTTACAACCAGGGTTGGCAGGCGAATTCCCTCAAGGAAGTATAGGCTGCTGCACTGCGTATAGTAGTCAACGGCATCTGTGAAGCCGTGGAGCGGTGCGGTATAAAAATCGTCAAAGTCTTTCAGGCTGCGAATCTTGCCGAAGTATTCCGTTGAAAGTGCCTCCGGCATAACAAGGACTTTCTGCTCAATCTTTTTTTTCAGGTTACGCAGAAAGCGCTGACTATACACAAAGTTACCAGAATGACCGATCTTTACAGCACTGCTATGCAGGTCAATGGGTACGGAAAAAGTAACGGCTCTGTAAATCTCAGAAGCCAGCTGATCTCCTTTTTCGCCCAGGTATTTCAGCGTAAGATTGCCGCCCAGGCTAAATCCTACGAGCACGATCTTTTCATACTGTTTTTTTCGGAGGCAGTGCGCTATTACATGCTCCAGATCATCGGTAGCGCCACTATGGTAAAAGCGCAAGGTATGGTTCATTTCGCCGCCACAACCGCGGAAATTCCAGGCCAGGGCATCAAAACCGGCGCGGCCGAACGCACGCACCATTCCCTTGATGTAGGGGCGGCTACTGTCGCCTTCCAATCCGTGAGAAATGATAACCAGTTTATCGGAGCCTTGGAGCTGCCAGTCCAGCAGCAGAAAATCATGGTCAGCAGTGGGCAGCCTCTCCCGTTGATAGGATATATTGTTCACTTTCCGGAACTGAGAGGGAATGATGGTTTGCAGGTGGCCATTAAATAACCAGTAAGGAGCCTGATAGTCAGCGTGTTGTATAAGTGGCATAGCAATAGGAACGAATGCTTTTTTCAGATAAAGAGATAGTTTTATACCTTTGTGGCTTTAAAGTTTGCTAAGCTAAGCATTTTGCATCTGAGCAAAAGTAATACTTCTTAAACCTTAGCTTGATCTTCCGGTTAAAATTTAAGCATGCACATTATTGATATCATCATTTTTGCCGTCTACATGATTGCCATGTTGGGCGTGGGTTTTTTCTTTTATTCAAAAAATGAGGGTACTGAAGATTATTATGTGGGGGGCAGAAAGATGAGTAGCTGGCACATCGGGCTGTCCGTGGTAGCTACTGACGTAGGGGGTGGTTTTTCAGTAGGCCTTGGAGGACTGGGATTTGTGATGGGTTTGTCGGGAGCATGGATGCTTTTTACCGGCCTTATCGGCGCCTGGCTGGCAGCAGTGTTCCTGATCCCGCTAATCAAGGGTAACCCGGCATTTGCTAAGTTTTATACCTTTCCGCAGATTTTCGGTCACTTTTATGATAGAAAGACCGCAATACTGGCCGGCCTGATCTCAGCCATTGGCTACACTGGCTTTACCAGTTCGCAGATCCTGGCAGGAGCCAAGCTGGCTTCCGGTACATTTGCTGAGCTGGATATCAATATGGCCCTCATGGTCATGGGAATTGTGGCGGTGGTGTATACCGTACTGGGTGGCATCAAGGCAGTTATCTATACTGATACCGTTCAGTGGATTATCCTGATGTCCGGTTTGATCTTTATTGCCCTACCGGTGGCATACACGGCGGTAGGGGGATGGGAAGCCATTCAGGCTACACTTGCGCCGGAAATGCTCACTTTTACCAACATCACCTGGCAGGACCTGGTCAATTGGGGAGTCACTATCATCCCGATCTGGTTTGTCGCTATGACACTCTACCAACGAATCTATGCCTCTCGCGACGAGAAGACCGCCCGTAAAGCCTGGTTTATCGCCGGTGTGTTTGAATGGCCGATCATGGCCTTTATGGGCGTAGCCCTGGGAATGCTGGCCAAAGTAGGTGCCGACCAGGGCATGTTTGACTACCTGGGCGCAGAAAATGTGTCAGCTACCGATCCTGAGACCGGGCTTCCCATGCTGCTCAGAACGGTACTGCCGGTGGGGCTAATGGGACTGGTGATGTCTGCTTATTTTTCAGCCATACTTTCTACGGCCGACAGTTGCCTGATGGCTGCTTCCGGAAATGTAGTGTCCGACCTGCTCTGCCGCCTTTTCAATATTGACGAAGAAGGTAAGTCATTTCTCCTGATTTCGCAGGGAGCCACACTGATATTGGGCATCGTGTCGGTTTCCATAGCCTGGAAAATGACCAATGTACTCAACCTGATGCTGTATTCTTATGCTTTCCTGGTTTCGGGTCTGCTGGTGCCGGTACTGGCGGCGCTCTTCTGGAAAAAAGGAAATTCTGAAGCAGCCTTCTGGTCCATGCTGGTAGGTGGATCGGTGACGGTGGGTGTATCCATGCTGGTGCCTGCCGAAGAAATGCCATTGAGCCTGGATGCCAATGTTTTTGGCATTTTGAGTGCCATACTGATCTTTGTCACCTTAACTTACGTTATGCCTAATAAATCTGTTGATCATAAAACCTTGAAATATACCTAAAAATGGAATTTACTTTTTTAACGGCCATAGACAGGGCTACCATACTGGTAAAGAACCAGATAGCTGAATTTCTCTCTAACCATCTGGACGAGTTTGGCGACAACATTCTTGACATTAAAAAATGCCTTGATTATGCTTTGAGCAATTACCCCCATCAGGGTGGTTTTGTCCTGTTGGCCAAGGACCAGGGAGAAATCGTGGGTACAGTAGTCATGTGCCAGACAGGCATGGAAGGCTATGTCCCGGAAAACCTGCTGGTCTATATAGCGGTACATAAAGAACATCGTGGCGTGGGACTGGGCAAAAAGCTTATGCAAAAAGCGATTGATATGGCCAAAGGAAATATCGCACTGCACGTGGAGCCGAATAATCCGGCAAGGTACCTCTACGAGAAGCTGGGATTTACGAATAAGTATCTGGAAATGAGATTGAATAAGAAATAAAGCAACATGGCTTATATAAAAATGAACCGGGAAAGTCTCCGGCACAACTTTAACTTTTTAAAAGAACTTTTTGATAAACACGACCTACACTGGGGAGTAGTTTCTAAACTGCTCTGCGGTAATGAATTGTTTATCAGAGAGTTGATAAACCTGGGCGTACGCGAAATCCATGATTCAAGGATCAGTAACCTCAGGAAAGTGAAGGAGATCAACCCTGAAGTACAAACTGTCTATATCAAGCCTCCGGCTAAGGAGAATGTGGAAAATGTTATCCGCTATGCTGATGTCAGTATGAATACCGAATATTATACTTTGCAGTGGCTATCTGATGAAGCCCAAAAGCAGGATCGTATCCATAAAGTGATCATCATGATAGAAACCGGAGACCTTCGGGAGGGTGTCATGGGTGATCACCTGATTGATTTTTATTCCAAAGTATTTGAACTGCCGAATATCGAGATTATCGGAATAGGCACCAACCTGAATTGTCTCCACGGAGTAATGCCTTCTCAGGATAAGCTGATACAGCTGAGCCTGTACAAGCAGATCATTGAGTTGAAGTTTAACCGCAAAATCCCCTGGATTTCAGGAGGCACCTCTGTTACCATACCGCTGATCATGAACCGGCAGATTCCCAAAGGAGTCAACCACTTCAGGGTTGGAGAGACGCTTTATTTCGGAGTCAACCTATTTGAGGATAAGCTGATACCAGGCATGAAGGAAGATGTGTTTGAATTTGCCGCCCAGATCATTGAGATCACCGAAAAGCCCATGGTCCCTATGGGTGAACTGGGAGCAAATCCGCAGGGAGATGTCATGGAAGTAGACACGGCACTTTATGGACAAACCCACTACCGGGCGATCCTGGATGTAGGACTGCTCGACCTGGACCCCAAGTACATAGTGCCCTTCAAAGATAATTATGAAGTAGTCGGGGCCAGTTCTGATATGCTGGTGCTGGATCTGCGAAAAAATAAGTCTAAGCTGAAGGTGGGTGATATGCTTCGCTTCCGGCTCAAATATATGGGTGCGCTGCAGCTGCTCAACTCAGATTACGTTGAGAAGAAAATAGCATAAGGCGATATCACTAAAGCATTGCTACAGCAGGGTTTCAAAGCTGCTGTAGCTTTTTCATTTATTTATTTTTTCACCCAATCCAATTCGTTTTGATGGAGAAACTTTCTCCGATTCTTCAAAAAGTCATTCCTTTTCGCCAGGAACTGCACCAGCATCCCGAATTATCCGGTCAGGAAATCAACACTGCCGAGATGGTGCTGAATTTTCTGCAGCCCAGCCGTCCCGATACCATCGCCCGGCAGGTAGGGGGCCATGGTCTGATGCTGAGCTATGACAGCGGCCAGCCCGGCCCTCATCTGATGTTCAGAGCGGAACTTGACGCACTCAGAATTCAGGAAAAGAATGATCTGCCCTATCAGTCACGCTACCCTGAGAGAGCACATCTTTGCGGACACGATGGACACATGTCTGTTTTGGCCGGACTTGGGCTGCATTTTGGCAGGTTCAGACCCGCTAAAGGTAAAGTAAGCCTGCTGTTTCAGCCTGCCGAAGAAACCGGCGAGGGTGCCTTGCAGGTTGTACAAAGCGCAGCATGGCAGGAAAATAAGCCGGATTACCTCTTTGCTTTTCATAACCTGCCGGGTTTTCCGGTAGGTAAAGTACTGATCAAAGAGGATGTGTTTGCCGCTGCCTCGCAGGGAATGTGCAGTATCTTAAGCGGGGCTACTGCTCATGCAGCACGCCCGGAGCAGGCCAGAAGTCCTGCATTGGCCCTTAGTAGGATCATTCAGGAATTTTCTGACTTCCGGGGGCAGCTCAAGCATCAGGATTTTGTATTGCTGACGGTGGTACATGCCCTGCTGGGTACACCATCGTACGGTATCACGCCAGGATACGCTGAAATCAGGGCTACCCTGAGAAGCTTCCGAAATGAAGATATGAGCCGCCTGCAACATTGGGCGGAGGAAGTGGTTAAAAAGAGAGCAGTTGATGCCGGACTGGAGTATTCATTTGAGTACAAAGAGATTTTTCCGGCTACCGTCAACCATCCCGAAGCTTACGCTATGCTCAAAAAAGTACTGGGTAGCATGGAGGTGTCTACCCTGGAACTGGATACGCCTTTTCGCTGGTCAGAGGATTTCGGCTATTTTGCCAGGGATTGTAAATGTTGCTTTTTCGGCTTGGGTTCAGGAGAAGACAAACCTGACCTCCATCATGAGAACTACGATTATCCTGATGAGATCACTGCAGGCGCTATGCAGATTTTTGCATCGGTGGCCAATTTCCTGCTCAGTTAGATTACCTTATCCAATGGTTGCATAGTGCAGCCTTCTTTGAAAGAAAAATATAGCCATATGCTGGATGCTACAATTACTTTTTTCCAGGATATCAATGAGTACATTGAGAGTCTTAATCCTTATGTATACGCAGGCTATATACTAGTTGTGTCCATCCTGATCGGGCTGACCATTCGCTGGCTTTCCATCCGCAGCCTAAAGGAGTACAACAAGCTGCACCCCACTGTCATCGGAGAGTCGGTTTATAAAAATCTTACCCGCAGGACCAAGGTATTTTTTCCGATAATGGTGTTTTACCTGGCCCAGCCGATCATTAACTTTCCCGGTGAAAATATTGACCTGCTGGTGTTTAAGATCACACAGGTACTGCTAATTTTAAGCTTCGGCTGGGTATTACTCAGGCTGGTAAGGGTAGTGGAAGATGTGGCCTATGAGCATTACAGTGTTCGCCGTAATGATCCGTATAAGACGCGAAAGATCAGGACACAACTGCAGTTTGTCAGGCGTATCCTGGTGGTGGTCATCTTCCTGCTGATCATCTCAGCAGTGCTGCTCACTTTTCCTGAAGTCAGGAACCTGGGCACCACCTTACTCACTTCGGCCGGGGTAGCCGGTATCATCATTGGCTTTGCTGCCCAGAAATCCATCGCCAATCTGCTGGCCGGTTTGCAGATAGCCATTACGCAGCCGATTAAAATTGATGATTCTGTCATTGTGGAAGGCGAATGGGGCAGAATTGAAGAGATTACCCTCACTTATGTAGTGGTGATGGTCTGGGATAAACGAAGGATTGTCCTGCCGATCAATTATTTTATTGAAAGACCTTTTCAGAACTGGACCAGGACTTCTGCTGAACTGTTAGGGCCTATCATGCTGTACCTTGATTACAGCATGCCGCTGGATGCGCTGAGACACGAGCTGCAGAGGGTGCTAAAGGAAGAAAAACTCTGGGACCAGAAAGTGCAGGTCGTACAGGTGACGGATACTACGGAGAAATGTATGCAGGTCAGGGTGCTGGTAAGTGCCAAAGATGCCCCAACTGCCTGGGATTTGCGCTGTTCCGTTCGCGAAAAATTGATAACTTTCATACAGCAACATTACCCTGAAGCACTGCCCAAAAATAGGATGTCGCTGATGGATGGCCACCCACTGAAGTTAGATGAAAACGGATCGCGCATTGAACACAAATAATTCTGATCAGTCCACCAAAGAACGCCTTTATCAGATCATTTTTGAATCTGATACCCCTTCGGGTAAAGCTTTTGACGTAATACTGCTCATCGCCATTGTACTGAGTATACTGGTGGTGATGTTTGAGAGCGTGCAGCGTTTTGTAGATAGGTATGGCGATATTATCAGGGCACTGGAATGGACATTTACTTTTTTATTCACTATTGAGTATGGGCTTAGAATATACTGCGCCCGCAGCCGCAAAGGCTATATTGTAAGTTTTTACGGCCTGGTAGACCTTATCTCCATCATACCCACCTACCTGAGCCTGGTCATAGCTGGTACCCAGTATGTGCTTATAGTACGGAGTCTGCGCCTTTTGCGGGTATTCCGGGTGCTGAAGCTGTACCATTTCCTGGGAGAAGCCGAAGTACTGGGACGCGCACTGCGGCAGAGTGCGGCCAAGATCACGGTTTTTATAGGAACGGTGGTGACATTGATTTTTATCGTAGGCTCCATGATGTACCTGATAGAAGGCCCGGAAAATGGCTTTACCAGTATCCCAACCAGCATTTACTGGGCGATTGTGACGCTGACTACTGTAGGCTACGGAGATATAGCACCGCAAACCATCGCCGGACAGTTGCTGGCTTCGGTAGTGATGATCATGGGCTATGGGATTATTGCAGTACCTACCGGGATAGTTTCGGTGGAACTTGGAAAAGTAGACCTGGACAAAAAGAACAGCAGAAGTAAGGTGAAACTAGGCTCTGGCAATAAGAAATTATGCAAGCCCCGGCGGGCAGTTTGGAAAAAAATCAATTAATCTTCAAACTTATTGAAAATCTCCTACGTTAAAGCGCCAATAATTGGTTCAAATAGTTGCAATGACTATTTAGTTTTATACATTTGTATACATTGAAAAAGCATTCTCACATAAACAGTTTGTATGTATCCCTTGCATACAACACCTTTACACCTTACCTAAGGCGGTTCAGGCCCGAGAGGGTCTGATATGTTTATGTGTTACCTATGCGGTAATGCTTCCTCCGATCTTTCGTTCATTTTCCTACTTAATCATCTTTACATCTTGATGTATCAATGAATATAACTATTCAAGTTGCTACGGAAGAGCATACCCGATTTGCTGAGACCATCAGCTTTATGATTGAAGATGCGGCCCGCAAAAGAGGCACTGGCATCTCCAAACGTCCTCCCGAATATATCAGACGCAAAATGATGGAGGGCAAGGCGATCATTGCCCTTTACGCTGATGATGTGGCCGGTTTTTGTTACATTGAGACCTGGGGGCACAATAAGTATATTGCCAATTCAGGGCTGATCGTGAACGAGGATTACCGCAAACATGGTCTGGCGACCAAAATCAAAAAGGCTGCCTTCAAGCTATCCCGCAAGAAGTACCCCGATGCCAAACTTTTTGGAATTACGACAAGCCTTGCCGTCATGAAGATCAACTCTGACCTGGGTTACCGCCCGGTTACTTTCTCCGAACTGACGACTGACGAAGAATTCTGGAAAGGTTGTCAGAGCTGCCCCAACTTTGACATACTTACCCGTAATAACCGGAGTAACTGTCTCTGTACGGCCATGCTTTACGATCCTAATCCTAAAGCAACGCAGAAAGTCAAAGCAAATTCCCGCCTGAACGTGCGGGAGCATATCCGGAAATATGAGCGTTGGCTGAGGATGAAGCAGCACTCTTTTTTGAAAAAATACAGTACTAAAAAAGTCCTAGTAAGTTAAACAAGCAAACCAATAATGGCTGAGCAACAAGCTGAAAAACAAACTGACAACAAAAAACTGGTCCTGGCCTTCAGTGGAGGCCTGGACACTTCCTATTGTGTAAAGTACCTTTCTGAAAAAGGTTATGAGGTGCACTCGGTAATCGTGAATACCGGCGGATTTCCCCAGGAGGAACTGGATGAAATCGCCCAAAAAGCAGCAATGCTTGAGGTAGCCAATCATGTGACACTTGACGAAACGCATAGTTTTTACCAGAAATGCCTTCGTTTCCTCATTTATGGCAATGTGCTCAGGAACAACACCTATCCTTTATCGGTATCAGCAGAACGGGTTTTCCAGGCGCTGGCCATTGTGGAATATGCAAAATCTATCGGTGCGGCCTATATCGCGCACGGCAGTACCGGAGCCGGTAACGACCAGGTGCGCTTTGACCTGATCTTTGGTATTTTGGCACCCGAGATATCCATCATTACCCCTATCCGTGATCAGCGGCTTTCCCGCCAGGAGGAAGTCGCCTACCTGCAGGCGAAAGGGGTGGAGGTGAACTGGGAGAAAGCCAAATACTCCATCAATAAGGGTCTTTGGGGTACCAGCGTAGGTGGTCAGGAAACGCTTAGCTCCGACAAATCCCTACCCGAAGAGGCATATCCCAGCCAGCTGAAAGAAAAAGAAGCCAGGTCGCTCAAACTGAAATTTGTCAAGGGTGAGCTGAAAGGCGTTGATCATGAGGAATTTGATGATCCGGTGCAGGCAATTCTGAAAGTGCAGGCAATCGCCGAATCCTACGCCATTGGCCGCGATATCCACGTGGGAGACACTATTATCGGTATCAAAGGCAGGGTAGGCTTTGAAGCAGCCGCTCCGCTGATCATCATCAAGGCGCATCATTTACTGGAAAAACATACGCTGGCCAAATGGCAGCAGTACTGGAAAGACCAGCTGGCCAACTGGTACGGCATGATGCTGCACGAAGGTCAGTACCTGGACCCGGTGATGCGTGATATGGAGGCTTTCCTGGAAAGTTCTCAGCAGAGAGTAAGTGGTACCGTAGAAGTAAAGCTGTTGCCCTATCGGTTTGAGCTTATCGGCGTCACCTCAGCATTTGACCTGATGGCTTCCAAATACGGCCAGTACGGAGAAATGAACCTGGCCTGGAGTGGTGAAGACGTAAAAGGATTTACCAAGATCATGTCAAACCAGAACAAGATTTACTACAGCTTTCAGGATGGAGAAGATTAAAGTAGGTGTAGTGGGTGGAGCGGGATATACTGCCGGAGAATTACTTCGCCTGCTGGTCCACCACCCGAATACCGAAATAAGTTTTGTACATAGCAAGAGTAATGCGGGAAACCGGCTATATGCAGTTCATACTGATTTGCTGGGCGAAACCGAGCTGACATTCACTGATGTACTGCACTACGAGATAGAGGTGCTTTTTCTGTGTGTTGGTCATGGAGAGGCGAAGGTTTTCTGGGAGCAGAATGATGTGCCTGCTCACGTAAAAGTAATTGACCTCAGCCAGGATTTCCGTATTTATTCAGACCAGCATGATTTTGTATATGGATTACCGGAGCTGAACAGAGAACGCATTAAAACTGCCGCGCATATTGCCAATCCCGGCTGTTTTGCTACCTGTCTGCAGCTTGCTATGCTCCCGCTGGCCGGTGCCGGTCTGCTGCATGATGATGTACATATCAATGCGATTACCGGCTCTACCGGGGCCGGTCAGAAACCGTCGCCTACATCCCACTTCAGCTGGAGAAACAATAATATTTCGGTGTACAAAGCTTTTGAACACCAGCATCTACGCGAGATCGGGCAAAGCCTGGAGCAGTTGCAGAAAGGATTTTCATCCCGTCTGTATTTTCTGCCGGTAAGGGGCAATTTTACCCGGGGAATATTTGCTTCGGTTTACACCAAAGTTGATCAGTCGCTGGAAGATTCCCGGCTTTTATTTCGCTCTTTTTATCAGGATGCTCCCTTTGTTCATGTCTCGGATAAAAATCCCGACCTGAAACAGGTAGTCAATACCAACAAAGGTATCCTCTACCTGCAACAGCATGAAGATACCTTGTTAATCATCAGTATGATTGACAATTTGCTCAAAGGGGCATCCGGACAGGCAGTTCAGAATATGAACCTGATGTTTGGCCTGGATGAAAAAGCCGGGCTCCAGTTAAAAGCTTCTTTCTTTTAGTGGTGCTGGTATTCCTTTTTTGAAGGGCGCAAAATCAACCATCCTATCAGGCTGAGCGGCCATCCGACGAAGGCTACCAGCAGGGCGACGATTACGCCACTGACGCCTCTTTTCTTGGCATCATTGTATGACCAAACGATACTGATGATGTAGATGATCCCAATGACGATGGCTGCGATTACTGAAAAGATGGTAAGGTCCCAAAAAAATTCTTCTTGCATGACAATTAAGTTTAAAAAGTTAATTTCAGTTTAAAAAAAGAAGGACGTTTTGATGTCCTTATTGATTTAAACTCAGACATTGCCCAAAAGTTATACAGCAACAGGCTGTTTGGGCACTACTTGAATTTAAAAACTAATCTATACACCTGATCATGAGCACAAAAATCGCAATCCTGGGAGGCGGTAACCTGGGGCAGTCTATCGCGCTGGGACTGGTAAGTACCGGAGAATATCAGCCCGATGAAGTGATTGTCACCCGGAGAAAAATCCATGGAGTGGAAGACTTACAGGAAAAAGGCATACTCATCAGCACTGACAACGTAGCGGCAGTGAAGGATGCCCGGCTGGTGTTTCTCTGCGTGCAGCCCAAACAACTGCATAGCCTGCTCAACCAAATCAAAGCAGTGTTGAATGCCGGGCAGCATGTGCTCATTTCTACGATTACCGGCGTATCCATTGATGAAATTGAATCCATTGTTGGAACAGACTTTCCGATCATTCGGGCTATGCCCAATACGGCTATTGCCATTCGGGAGTCCATGACCTGTATGGCTACCAAAAAAGCTACTGACGAACAGATGAACAGTGTAAAGGCGATCTTTGATATTATGGGCCGCAGCCTGGTGATAGAAGAGGAACTGATGGCTGCTGCCACCGTACTGGGTGCCAGTGGAATAGCCTTTGCGCTGCGCTTTATCCGGGCCGCCGCCCAGGGAGGCATAGAAATGGGGTTTGATGCTGAAGAAGCCCAGGCCATAGCCATGCAGACCTGTAGGGGGGCCGCTTCATTGCTCATTCAGAGCGGCAGACATCCCGAGTCGGAGATTGACCGGGTAACTACCCCCAGAGGCTGTACCATAGCCGGCCTGAACGAAATGGAACATAATGGTATGAGTTCGGCACTGATCAAAGGTATAGTGGCATCACATAATAAAATTGCCAATATCAAGCAATAGCTTTCCTGGCGCTTGGTATAAACAGGCATCACATAGATAAAGGCAGCAAAAAACCTATTGCTGCCTTTTTTTGTTTTGGCAATATGAGGTACATTATTTTACCCATAGTGCTTACTTTATGCTGGGCATCTCCACTTGCAGCCCAGCAGTCCAAAAGCTTCATCGTCAGAACCGGCGATATCATCCTGAACAGGGTGCCTCTTCCGGATCGTTATCGTTTTGATGAATTCAAGGATGCCCGGGTTTATTTTGCCAACAATACATCTGCTTCAGGTAAGCTTAACTACCATTTTTTATACGCTGAAATGCAGTTTGTTGATGTGACCGGTGATACTGTATCCCTGGCCAATGAGCATTTGATCCGGAGGATTAGTTTTAATGACCTGGACTATTTTTATGATTCGGAAAAGGCAGATTACCTGGAGGTAGTGTTGGATGGGCCATTACTTATGCTGGCCAAAAAACAGGAACTGCGCCTGCTGGAGTACGACGTAAAGGCCATGGAAGGATACGTAAGCTCTCTGACACCTGAATTATCACGCGCTATATTTGACCTGGATAACCAGATACATCCGGAAAATCTAAGAGAGCTGCTGCATTCACGAGCCACCAACCCTTTGCTCATCTGTCCGCATGAAGAGTTGTTCTTCATTGACAGGAACCATGTGGTGCATCCAGCCAGAAAAGCCAGTTTACGTAAAATATTCCCTGATTTCCGCAGGGAACTTTCCGATTATCTGGGTGAAAACAAAATTAGTTTCTCCAGCAAAGAAGATCTGAGTGAGCTGGTTACTTTCTGCAACCAGCTCATCATGCAGTCTCAATACTGATGAAAGGCATCGCTGACAAATGACAGCACCGTAGGCAGCGCTGTGCGCCAGTAAGACCAGGTATGTCCGCCATCGTGGATGCGGAACTCATGAGGGATCTCCCTTTTGCGCATCGCGATATGCACCAGCGAATTACCTTCGTAAAGAAAATCATCGTCGCCACAGTCAATATACCAGCGTACTGATTTGATGTCTTCCACCGGCATATTTTCCATCTGGTACAGGGCACTGTGCTTTTCAAAATATTCCTGCTTTTTGGCCTGGGAAACATTTTCAGCATTCATACGCTGCAGGTATCTGTCCATATCGCTGACGCTGAGCGGGCCGGTACTGGCACTCAGCGGACAAGCCGAAGAAAAGAGATCGGGCCGGTGCAAAGCGTACATAAAGGAACCTCCTCCGCCCATAGAAAGGCCCGCTACCGCCCGGTATCGCTTATCAGCCTTGATTCTGTAGTTGCTTTCCACATAAGGCATCAGTTCATCAAAGAAAAAGTCCTCATAGTTCCAGTCTCCCTTGATATTGTTGAAGTAGCCCCGCTGTCCGGTATCGGCATCCGGCATCACGATGATCATGGGAGTAGCCTTTCCTTCCTTGATTGCTTTGTCTGCAATGTAAAGGACTTCCCCAAACTGCACCCAGCCTGTCTGGTCATCACCACCTCCGTGGAGCAGGTATAGAACAGGGTAGCTCCTTTGCGAAGTGGTATAATCTGGCGGAAGGTAAATCGCGAACTTACGTTCACTATTGAGAATTTTGCTGGGCATGCTGAGGTTGTCATACACCTGTCCGCTCTGGGCTGCTAGCAGCAGGGGCATAAGCATGCTGGCTAGTGTCAGAATAATTTTTTGCATGGTATAGGTTGTTAAGAATAAGGACTAATGTTAGCTAAATTCATCCTGCCAAGCCAGAAATTTCTACGTAGTGGAGCGATTCTTCTACCAATACTATTTTCAGTAAGCAGGGAAATTTGAATATTAGTGCATCCAATGATGTAAATGCTAAAAATATATGCGACACCTGCTAACCTCAACTTTTTACTACTGCCTGTTTATCCTGTTAATTTCCTTTTCCTGCCAGGAAAAAGCCGAAAATGTCTCACTCTTTGATGGACAAAGCCTGCAGGGCTGGGAGGGAGATCCAGCGTTTTTCACCGTTAAAGAGGGAGCTATAGTAGCCGGCCGTCTGGTGGCCTCCATTCCCCGGAATGAGTTCCTGGTTTCTGATAAAGTTTATGGTGATTTTGAACTGCAGCTGAAAGCGAAACTTGTAGGACCGGGAGATAATGGAGGGGTACAGTTCCGGAGCCAGCGTGTAGAAGGCAGTAGCGAGATGTATGGTTACCAGGCAGATATTGGCTATATCAATGCCAGCTGGGTTAAAGGATTTGAAGACTTTTCTGCCCTTGCCCGGGGGATGGAAGATGATGCGCAGTTTCCTTTATGGGGATCACTTTACGATGAAAGCCGGCGGCGGAAGCCACTTGCGCTGGGAGACCCTGCCGAGGTTATGAAATATTTACATCAGGGAGAATGGAATGACCTCAAGATCAGGGCAGAGGGCAACAGGATTCGGATCTGGCTGAATGATGTGCTGATCACCGATTATGAAGAAACGGAAGATGTGGCCAAAAGCGGGTATCTTGGTTTACAGGTGCACTCCGGTCCACCCCTGGAAGTGTGGTATAAAGACATATTCATTCAGGAACTACAGTGATGTAGCTATGACTAGACCAAGAGCCTGAGCGTAGACAATTATTGGAGATTCACCGGTATATCATGAGAGAGATGGTTTTCAATTCAGTTGAGTAAAACCATCTCTCATTAAATCACTAAAGAGCTTTTTCAAACTGATCAAAGCTGGGAGCCACCCTTACGATACCATCTACCTCCACTACCGGGAAGCGGATGTAACCCTGAAATCCGGTACGTTGTACCTTCATTAGCATTTCATCCCCTTTACTCTGGTCTTTTTCAACATCATAGAAGGTGTACTCCAGGCCGGCAGAATCCAGCTGATTTTTGAAATCTACGCAATGGCTGCATTCGTCGCTGCCGTAAACAATAATTTCCTTTTGAGCAGCATCCGAATTGCTGGCGTCAGTTACGGCTGTATCCTGTTCTTTTCCGTCAATCATACAGGCCTGCAGGGCAAAGAAACTGAACAGGCAGATGATAAGTGTTCTTGCTATTTTCATGATACAATATTAACATGAAAGCTTTAAAAAAGCGACAAATTTTTAAAAACCAACATCAGGCGGATAACGCCTTTAGCGCATCGACCAGCTGGTCAAGATCTTCCAGTTTGGTATACAAATGCGGCGTCACCCGGGTTCCCTTAACGGCCTCTGTATCAATGGCTACCGTAAAAATATTAAAGTCCTCAAACAGCTTATTGGCCAGTTCAGCCGGTGATAGATTCTTAATACCCACATTGGCTATACCAGAAGAGCGCTCTTCTTCAAAAGGGGTATTGATGATGATTCCGGGAAGGTCTTTCACCTGCTCAGTCCAATATTGTTTGAGATAACGTAAACGTGCCTGTTTTCGGTCTAAACCAATCGTATTTTGAAATTCCAGGGCATCCAAAATTGAATTAATGATGGCATTAGGACGTGTTCCCCAGTGCTCAAATTTTCTGATGTCGTTATCGGCATAAGAATCATCACCAAACAATGGCCACACCTTCTCAATTTTATCTTTGCGAATATACATCATACCGTTGCCCAGTGGAGCGCCCACCCACTTGTGCAGGCTGGTACCGAAATAGTCGCAGTCCAGATCTGAGATCTTAAAGTCCAGATGGCCAAGGGCATGCGCTGAGTCAGAAATCACTTCCACTCCTTTGCCATGTGCCATTTCAGCGATCGCCCTTACCGGCAGCACCTGGCCGGTGATATTGATCAGGTGTGAAACCAGCATCACTTTTGTTCGCGGGCTGATCGCTTTTTCGTAGGCATCCACGATTTCCTGGTCATTTTTTGGATGTAGGGGCAGGGAAATTACTTTATTGACGATTTTATCCCGGCGCGCTCTCTGGTTAAATGCAGCACGCATACTACCATAGTCCTGATTGGTCATGATAGCTTCGTCACCAGCTTCCATTTTGAGCCCCAGTATAATCGTATTGAGTGCTTCTGTAGTGTTACGGCAGAGAGTCATTTCTTCGGGGGTACAGCCGGAAAAATCTGCCATGGCTTTTTTTACCTTTGAATAGTCATCCCATTTGTGCTCGCGCATATAAATGGAAGGATTCAGGTTGATCATCTGGCTTTTTTGGTATTGGGCATCCATTACTGGTGTTGCCGTCATGCTGTAATAACCGTTTTCCAGGTTGATGTAGTCTGAGGGTAATCGGTAATGTTGACGCACTTCTTCCCAGAATTTCTCGTCTTTGGCTAAATTGCCAGCATCTGTATTTGCCCAGGAGCCTAATTTTTCTTTGATATAGGGACTAACCTTAGGGTTGAAAAGTGGTAGCGCAGCTGCAGTTGTACTTAGGCTACCCATTTTTTTGAGAAAAGCTCGGCGGGGATAGTGCATGGAATAATAATGATTAGGTTTAGTTTACAATTTAAAAGATGTAGCTGTGTGAAGCAATCTAAAGCCTGCATTTATGGAATTAAAGCAGTAAGCTAATTTGCTCATGCAATTTTGTTTGAGGAACAATGAAATGAGCATTCCTTTTGAAGATTCGCGCAAAAACTTGTTATTTTCGCGCAGAAGAAGATATTTCTACCTACTCAAACACGACTATGAAGCACTTCACTTCGGTGCAGGATGTGCCCGATCTGCCGGAACTACTACAAAGCGCCTTTCAGGTAAAAAGCTCGCCCTACGGAGATAAAATGCTGGGTACCAATAAAGCGATGTGCCTGATATTCCTCAACCCCAGTCTGCGTACCCGCCTGAGCACGCAGCGAGCAGCTTTTAACCTCGGGCTGGATACGGTGGTATTTGACATGAACCAGGGAGGATGGAACCTGGAGTTTCAGGACGGAACCATCATGAACGGGGATAAGCCTGAGCATGTCAAGGAAGCGGCTGCCGTGATCGGACAGTATTATGATATCATTGGCATCCGGGCTTTTGCCCATCTGCAGAACCGTGAGGATGATTATGCTGAACTGGTCATTGAGCAGTTTAAACAATATGCCGGTGTTCCGATAATCAGCCTGGAATCTCCCATACGCCATCCACTTCAGTCGCTCACGGACCTGATTACCATTGAGGAGCATAAAAAGATAGATAGGCCTAAAATCGTATTGAGCTGGGCGCCTCATCCCAAGGCATTGCCGCAGGCAGTGGCCAATTCTTTCCTGGAGTGGACCACCGCTGCTGGATATGATGTTACGCTCACGCACCCCCAGGGGTATGAGCTGAGTGAAGATTTTACCAGGGGAGTAAAGGTAACCCACGATCAGCAAGAGGCTTTTGAAGGAGCAGATTTTATCTACACCAAAAACTGGTCATCGTACCAGGATTATGGCAAAGTGCTCAGTATCGCGCCCGATTGGATGGTCAATGCTGAAAAAATGAAGCTTACCAGGCAGGCTAAGTTCATGCACTGTCTGCCCGTTCGCCGTAACGTGATCGTGGCTGATGAGGTGATTGACAGCGAGAATTCCATCGTGATACAACAGGCAGCCAACCGTACGGTAGCTGCGCAGGCGGTGATCAGGAAAATTTTACAATCTTAATAACAAAAGCAAGTGCAAGAGACTATCCGAATATTCAAAATAGGAGGAAGGGTAATAGAGCAACCCGAATTGCTCAAAGCATTTCTGAAAGACTTTGCCAGGTTGCCACAGCCCAAAATACTGGTGCATGGGGGAGGGCGTTCGGCTACGGCGATGGCCGAAAAACTAGGCGTACCAACCCGCATGGTGGAAGGTCGCCGGGTTACCGACGAAGCCATGCTGGACATCGTACTGATGGTCTACGGCGGACTCAACAAAAAAATTGTTGCCCAGCTTCAGGCAGAAGCTTGCAATGCCATCGGCCTGACAGGGGCAGACCTGAACGCCATGAAAGCCCACAAACGTGCCCCCGAGCCGGTTGACTACGGCCTGGTAGGCGATATTGACAGTGTCAATGCGGAAGGATTGCTGGCTTTGCTGCAGCAGGGTGTTGTGCCGGTGATGGCCCCCCTGACCCATGATGGACAGGGACAGATGCTCAACACCAATGCCGATAATATTGCCGGAAGTGTTGCCCGGGCGCTGGCAAGACTGCAGCAGGTGGCTCTCTATTACTGCTTTGAAAAAAAGGGAGTAATGCAGGACCCGGATGATGAAGCCAGCCTGATACGCATGATCACCGCCGAGGATTTTGACCGGCTGAAGGCGGAAGGTATCGTAGTAGAAGGTATGATCCCCAAACTGGAAAATGCCTTTAAAACCCTGCATGCCGGGGTGGAAAAAGTATGTATCATGCACTACGAAGGAATCAGTAGCGTGGAAGCTGAGCATTTTGAAGGAACTACGCTATGCCTGCGTTAAAAGACAAAATTAAGTCAGCCTCTGATGAGGCGATAAAGCTGCTGCAGAAGCTGATCGCGACCCCTTCCTTTAGCCGGGAAGAAGGGCAGACAGCCGATATCATTGCTGACTACCTGCTAGATAAAGGGCTGGAAGTACAAAGGCATCTGCATAATGTGTGGGTGAGAAACCGACATTTTAATCCTGAACTTCCCACGATCTTACTGAATTCGCACCACGATACAGTGAAACCGGCATCTACCTATACCCGAAATCCTTTTCATGCGGACATAGAGGGTGATAAGCTGTACGGACTGGGAAGTAATGATGCGGGAGGTGCGCTGGTTTGCCTGATGCAGACATTTCTCCTGCTGGATGAGGAACCAGAGAAACCTTATAACCTGATCTTTGCTGCCAGTGCGGAAGAGGAAATTTCCGGCCAGAACGGCATTGCCGCACTTTTACCTGAAATAGGGACGATAGATTTGGCCATAGTAGGCGAACCCACCGGTATGCAAATGGCAGTGGCAGAAAAAGGGCTGATGGTCATTGATGCTGAGGCGCAGGGCGTTTCCGGTCATGCGGCCCGGAGTGAAGGTGTCAACGCGATCTATATCGCATTGGAGGACATTGAGCATCTGAAAAATTTTCGTTTTCCACGGAAATCAGCCACCCTGGGAGAAATTCATGTATCGGTGACCCAGATCAATGCGGGTAGCCAGCACAATGTAGTGCCGGACCGCTGCTCCTTTGTGGTAGATGTGCGCACCCATGAGCAGTACACGAACCAGGAGGTTTTTGCGCTATTGCAGGAAAGCGTAAAGTCTAAGCTGACGGCGAGATCCTTCCGCCTCAATGCCTCGGGTATCCCCATGGAGCATCCGCTCGTACAAAAAGGACTTTCACTGGGGCTAGAACCCTACGGTTCACCTACTTTATCGGATCAGGCGCTGATGAGTGGTTTTCCCAGCCTGAAGTTAGGCCCCGGCCTGTCAGAACGCTCTCATACGGCGGATGAATTTATCAAACTGAGCGAGATCAGGCAGGGGATTGCTATTTACCATGCATTACTGAACGGATTACGAATTTAACTTTGGCAAGGCGCTGAGCTTTGCCCGGGCTGATTCATCACCATAAACTGAAGCTACATTGAAAATCTGGGATAAAGGTTTTTCCATAGACAAACGTATAGAAGCATTTACCATCGGTAAGGACCGGGAACTGGACGTGTGGCTGGCGCCTTTTGATGTGCTGGGTTCTATCGCCCACAGCCGTATGCTGCAAAAGATCGGCTTACTGGAACAGGAAGAATTAGCCCGTCTGCTGGAGGGCCTGAAGGAAATTTATGCCCAGGTCAGTGAAGGCAAATTTACGATAGAGGAGGGGATTGAGGATGTCCATTCACAGGTGGAACTGATGCTTACCCGCAAGCTGGGAGATGTAGGCAAAAAGGTGCATAGCGGCCGCTCCCGCAATGACCAGGTGCTGCTGGACCTGCGGCTCTATATCCGCCATGAGATACAGGCATTGGTTGACCTGACTGAGAAATTGTTCAGTACCCTGATGGCCCTTAGCGAGCAGCATAAAAATGTGCTCATGCCAGGATATACGCATACGCAGGTAGCCATGCCTTCCTCTTTCGGACTCTGGTTTGGTGCCTATGCCGAGAGTCTGGTAGACGATATGATCATGCTGCAGGCTGCTTTCCGGGTAGCCAACCAGAATCCGCTGGGATCAGCGGCTGGCTATGGAAGTTCCTTTCCGCTTGACCGTTCCATGACCACCGAACTGCTGGGTTTTGAAACCATGAGCTATAATGTTGTTTATGCGCAGATGGGTAGGGGTAAGGTAGAGAGAACGGTCAGCTTCGGCATGGCATCACTGGCAGCTACCCTGGGTAAAATGGCCGCTGATGTGTGCCTGTATATGAGTCAGAACTTTGCCTTTGTCAGTCTGCCGGATCATCTGACCACCGGATCTTCCATCATGCCGCACAAAAAAAATCCCGATGTTTTTGAGCTGATGCGCGCCAAAGCCAATAAACTGCAGGCCCTTCCTAACGAAATCGCGCTCATCATAACAAACCTTAGTTCGGGTTACCACCGCGACCTGCAACTGGTCAAAGAAAGTTTTTTGCCAGCCTTTGAGGACCTGAAAAACTGCCTCAGTATCGCCGAGTTTATGCTGCAGCACCTGGAGGTCAACCCTGATATTCTTCGGGACGAAAAGTACAAATACCTTTTCTCGGTAGAGGCGGTGAATGAAGAAGTGTTGAAGGGTACACCTTTCCGGGATGCATACAAAAAAATCGGGGCTCAGATCGCCGACGGGACTTACCAGGCGAGCAGAGCGCTGAACCATACCCACGAAGGCAGCCTGGGCAATCTTTGCAATGAGCAGATCAGCCAAAAAATGGAAAATGTACGAAAAGCTTTTCCTTTTGAGCAGGTGGAGCAGGCGATGGCAAAACTGCTGGAATAAGAGAATACTGATATAGCAGGCGCTAAGTGAATAGCTTTTTTCTTGATTCAGGTTTCTGATTGATTGCTGTTGAAGTTTTTCAATTATCTTGCTTTTCACAACCTAAAAATGATATGCGAAATTTCTTTTTCCTCCTTCTACTGCTGGCTAGCCTGGTTTTTCAACAGGGGTTTGCCCAGGAAAAGCACCGGCTGTTTGTCCTGACCGATATAGAAAATGAGCCGGATGATGCCCAGTCCATGGTGCGCCTGCTGTTGTATAGTAATGTAATTGATATTGAAGGATTAGTGGCCACTACTTCTACCCACCTTCGGGACAAAACGGCTGAATATAGGATTCAGGAAATTGTAGAGGCGTATGGCAAAGTAAGGGGCAACCTGCTGCTGCACGAAAGTGGCTACCCTGAAGTGTCTTATCTAACCTCAATCATAAAAAAAGGTGTTCCCCGCTACGGTATGCAGGGCGTAGGCGAAGGGCACGATTCTGAAGGCGCTGATTGGCTGATCCAGGCAGTGGATAAGGAAGATGATCGTCCGCTCTGGGTATCTGTCTGGGGTGGTGCCAACGTTCTGGCCCAGGCCCTCTGGAAGGTCAGGGAAAGCAGGTCTGCCAGCGAATTAGCCGAGTTTGTTTCCAAAATCAGGGTGTATACCATTTCTGACCAGGATGATTCCGCTCCCTGGATCAGGAAGGAGTTTCCCGACCTGTTTTACATCGTCAGTCCCGGCGAAAACTACCTGCATGCTACCTGGTCCGGTATTTCGGGTGAACGATGGTATAAATTTGCTTCCGGTGCAGATACGACCAAAATTCTGAACCCCTGGCTCAGAGAAAATATCATGGAAGGTCACGGTCCGCTGGGTGCGGAATATCCGCCAATAGAATATGCGATGGAAGGGGATACGCCCAGTTTCCTGTCACTCATCCCCAACGGACTCAATGATCCCGAGCGGCCTGACTTTGGCGGATGGGGCGGCCGTTACGAGTGGTATACGCCACGCTACCTGCCTTACCACCACCTCAACAGCCTGGAGCCGGAAAGCCGGCCCATATGGACCGATGCCAGTGACGAAGTTGTAGGAAATGATGGTAAGGTTTACATTGACAACCATGCTACCATCTGGCGCTGGAGAGATGCCTACCAGAACGACTTTGCAGCCCGTATGGACTGGACTGTCCAACCTAAGAATGCGGCTAATCATCCTCCCGTGGCCAGCGTCAAAGGACCGCTGGAAGTAAATGTCAAAGTAGGAGAAAGTATCCAACTGGATGCATCGTCCAGCACTGACCCTGACGGAGATGAACTGCAGTATCGCTGGATACATTATCCGGAGCCGGGAAATTACTGGTATCCGAAATGGATTCCGCTAAAAATGGAAAATGCAAATTCAGCTGTTCTCTTGCTGGGTGTAGACAATCGGGTACAACTCGCTGAGCCTCAGAATACCCACATTATCCTGCAGGTCACTGACCAGGGTGAGCCGCAACTGACGCGTTACCAAAGGGTGATTGTAAACATACTACCTCAGTAGCATTTTTCTGGTGCAATATTTTTATATACCAGCACTATGAGAAGGGCATGAGGCGTATTTCTGGCATAAGTAAATTTCTCTATCATTCAATATTCGTTTAATCTATACCACTACCAACCTACTCCTGATGTCTAGTCCTCTCAAAATGCTTTCGTTTTCTGTTTTGTTAATAGCCTTTTCCTGTACATCTAAGCCTGAAGAGGATCGCAATGCACAGCAAAATGCGCTGCCTACTGATGAATGGCAGGTGTTGTTCAACGGGCAGGACCTGCAGGGCTGGACGCCAAAAATCCATCATCATGCTCTTGGGGATAATTATGCCAATACTTTCAGGGTAGCAGATGGGTCAATTCTGGTGAATTATGATGAATATGAAGGCTTCAATGAGCGATACGGGCACCTTTTTTATGAAGAACCTTTCTCAGCCTTTCACCTGAAATTTGAGTACCGCTTTACCGACCAGTGGCTGGAGGATGCACCCGATTATACGTATCGCAATAGTGGTATCATGTTTCATTCTCAGGCCCCAGAAACCATACTCTTAGAGCAGGACTGGCCTATTTCTGTTGAATACCAGATGCTGGCAGAAGCCGAAGCTGGTGTAGCCCGACCTACTGGCAATATGTGTTCTCCCGGCACAGAAGTATTTTACAATGGTGAGATGGACCCCAGGCATTGCATCAACTCCAGCTCGGCTACTTACCCCTGGGATGAATGGGTAAGTGGCGATCTGATCGTCTATGGCGATTCCCTGGTGATTCATATGGTCAATGGTGATACAGTATTACAGTATACCAGGCCCCAGATAGGCGGTGGAGTAGCCAACGGTTTTGATCCTGAAGTCAAAGTGGATGGCAAACCGCTGACCGAAGGCTATATCGGGCTGCAGTCGGAAGGGCAGGGGATAGAGTTCAGAGGTATCCGCATAAAGCGGCTGGACTAAGATTCTTAGCTTTCAGCTAGTACATAATAACTGACTCCTTCTTTCACCAGCTCCGAATTCGGGTAATAATGCCTTCTGAAGGTTACCAAAAAAGCAAGGCAAAGCAGAAAATAGGATTCTGCTTTGCGCTAATATCTCGAAGGTCTAGCAGGATTCTCAGGTCAGGCTCAGACTGACTTTTTTGCCGGTACGAACAGCCTCATAAATAGCATCCAGTATGATCATATCCTTCAGGCCTTCTTCGCCATCTACCGGGGCAATGGGTTGTTTACCTTCAAAGATCATCGTGGCCATCTCATCCATTTGAAGGGTCTGGTGGGTAATGTGCGGCTGATCTAAAGGCCCTTTGTGCGTGCGCCCTTCTATGGGGCCGTATCCGGTAGAAGGTTGCATTTCGGCAAATCCTTCTGAGCCATTGAGGTAAAATTTGTCCAGGTAACGCATATTATACGTAGACAGGCATGAAGCAGTAGCCCCGCCGGGGAAACCAAGCTGGAAAGTGATGGTCTCGTCTACGCCTTCTTTAAATTTGACAGTATCTGTTTTGGTCTCCTGGGCGGTCACCCAGATAGGTTCTTCTCCTACCATATACCGCGCCCCATTGACCGAGTAAATGCCAATATCCATCATAGCGCCTCCACCGGCAAGTTTTTTATTCAGCCGCCACTGTGTAGGGTCGCCGATCTTGAAGCCGGATAATCCCTGGAAGAACATGATTTTTCCGAATTCTCCCGCTTTCCGCATCCTGATTACCTCCACTGTTTTGGGTTCAAAATGCATACGGTAGCCGATAAAGAGTTTAACCCCCTCTTTTTTGCAGACGTCTACCATTTCCCGGGCTTCTTTAGCGTTGACAGCCATGGGTTTTTCGCAGATTACATGCTTACCGGCCCTGGCGGAGCGTATGGCCTGGTCGTGGTGCAGTCCGTTGGGCGTGATGACATAAATAGCATCTATATCAGGATTATTTTTAACCTGGTCAAAGTTTTCGTAATTGTAGCAGTTTTTGTCGGGGATGTCATATTTCTTCTGCCAGTCTTTGATTTTAGAAGGTGTACCACTGATCACCCCGGTAATTTTGGCCTTCTGGCAGGCCTGCATGGCTTCTGCCACCCGGTTACCGTAACTACCCAATCCCATAATGGCTACTTTGAGTACTGGTCCCTCGTAAGGTTGGGCGTTGTAATAAGTTTTTTGAGTGGCATCTTCCAGCCTGAGGAATGGCAGACTGGCTGCGGTTGCACCAAATTTTTGCAAAAAATCACGGCGAGAGCTCATAGTCAATAGGTTTTTGTTGAGTAATGGTTTCTTGTGTATTAGAATATTCTCTTTCGGCAGTTGGCCAAAAGTTAATCCTTTATCAGCATAAAGTCAGGTCTGTACTTCAAATTGACTGTATTTTTTTTAGCGGCCTGATGAAAAATCCCAGCCAGGCATGATAAAAATGTAATCCCAGCCTTTTAGAGGCTGACCTCAGGATCGTACACCCATAATTCTCTGCTCTTTTGGCTGTTTTCATAGAAAGCAGGCATTTTCATAAGATTTCCTGAGAATTGTAGGGCATAATTTTCATGTTTTGCGCGCAGGAATTGATATCTTTTGCCCAGTATATTGACCCGAACTACTTCAAACTATCTCAATCATGAAAAAGCTTCTTTTTACGCTTTATGTACTTTCTTTTTTTCTGTCTGCCTGTAGTAATTCAGAAAACACTTCACAATCTACTCAAAACGACACAAAGACCGACCCTATGAATCAGCTTCCTCCAAAAAGTGCCTTCCAGGATACCGTTGATGGTAAACCTACGGATCTTTATTACCTCAAAAATGAACAGGGCATGATCGCTGCCATTACCAACTATGGAGGCAGGATAGTGAGTTTACTGGTGCCCGATAAAAACGGTAAAATGACGGACGTGGTCATTGGCTACGAAAGTGTTGATAAGTATGTGACCTCTCCCGAATCGTATTTCGGCTCGCTGATCGGCAGATATGGTAATAGGATTGCTGGAGGTAAATTCAGCCTGGATGGTAATACTTACACACTTGCTACCAACAATGGTCCTAACTCGCTTCACGGAGGTAATAAAGGATATCAGGCGGTAGTGTGGGAGGCAAGTCAGCAGAATGACCATACCCTTGAATTAAACTATCTTTCTCCGGATATGGAAGAGGGTTACCCAGGTAACCTTCGTATCAGGGTAGTCTACACCCTGACAGATGATAATGCGCTGAAAATTGATTATGAAGCTACTACCGACAAAAAGACCGTCGTCAACCTTACTAATCATGCTTATTTTAATCTTAACGGTGAAGGCAGTGGGTCAGTACTGAACCATCAACTGGAGTTGAACGCTGATGCCTACACCCCGGTGGATTCTACCCTGATTCCTACCGGTGAACTTGCCTCTGTAGAAGGTACTCCTTTTGATTTCCGACAGCCCAAGGCTATCGGCCAGAATATTGAAGACGAACACCTGCAAATCAGGAATGGACTGGGCTACGATCATAATCTTGTGCTTAATAACTCCAGGAAGGAAAATGGACTCAACTGGGCGGCCGGAGTACTGGGCGATGAATCGGGAATTTATATGGAAGTGCTGACCGCCGAACCTGGTGTGCAGTTTTATAGCGGTAACTTTCTGGCTGGTGCCAATACCCTTAAAAGTGGTGCCAAAGATACTTACCGGACAGCTTTCTGCCTGGAAACCCAACACTTTCCTGATTCTCCCAATCAAGCTGAGTTTCCTTCTACAGAACTTAGTCCGGGAGACAAATACGCGACTACTACCATGTACCGCTTCTCTACCAAAGAGTGACGGTACATGGAACTACATAGTCTGGGTAAGCAGTAAACGGTGCTATAACACTGAATTGAATATGCCTATTGCAAAAAAAAACAGGCTGTTAAAGCACTTAACAGCCTGTTGCAGGTATGCGGGTTATTCTAAGCCATACTTTTTTCCAGCAGGTTTTCCAGCAGTGCCCGGCCGTCAGTATTGCTGAGAGCAGGATCAGAAGCCCTTTCCGGGTGAGGCATCAGTCCGAATACATTTTTTTGTTTGTTGGTGACGCCAGCGATAGCGTTGACAGATCCGTTGAAGTTGCTGATATCGTCACAGGTGCCGTTTTCGCTACAATATTCAAAAAGGATCTGGTCGTTAGCGATCAGTTCCTGTATGACATGATCCGGTGCATAGTAACGTCCATCAGCATGAGCCACAGGAATTTTGTAAGCTTTTTGATGATCCAATCCGGCAGTCATTAGTGCAGATGTAGAGACAGGACGAATAAAGGCATTTTTGCAGACGAATTTCTGGTCACGATTTTTGAGTAATGTACCAGGCAGCAGCCCTGCTTCAGTAAGAATCTGGAAACCATTACAGATTCCCAGTACATATCCTCCCTTATTAGCATGCGTGATTACCGATTCCATAATGGGCGAAAAACGGGCAATCGCTCCTGAACGAAGATAATCGCCATAAGAAAAACCTCCCGGTACCAGCACAAAATCACAAGCCTGCAAGTCGGTATCTTTATGCCATAGTTTGACTACATCCTGCTGCAGTACATCCTTAAAAACATAGAATAAATCCTCGTCACAGTTAGATCCAGGAAAAAGAACGATGCCGTATTTCATATTGCTTAATGATCTGTTTTTAAAAGTTGTAACCTCCGATCAGAGCAGCCTCAGAGGAGGGACAAATGTATTAAAAAAGCCCGAAAATCGGGCTTATCTGCTTATGACAATTTCCATTTGATGGTGCAGCCTATGGCTTTGGTTTTTGTCTCCGGCACCTTTTTCCCTTCAATCAGGGCGTCTACCGCATTGCGGACGTAGTGCACATCGGCCTTATTGGCATCCCGGTAGTTGTTATCAATGGTGCCGATATAGGCTACCCTGAATTTATCCGATGCTTCTTTATCCAGTATAAACACCTGTGGGGTATTTGTGGCCCCATATGCTTTGGTAACATCCTGGCTTTTATCCTGCAGATAGGCAAATTTATAGCCCTTGTCTGCCGCCCGCTGTTGCATCTCTTCCATTGAATCACCGGGAGATCTCTCGGGAGAGTTTGGGTTGATAGCAATTACCGGATAACCTTTGGCAGCATACGCTTCATGCAGATTGATAATCCTTTGCTCGTACATTTTGGCATAAGGACAAGTATTGCAGGTAAATACGACGATAAAACCTTCGGCATTGGCATAATCCTTTAGTGATACCTGTTTTCCGTCTACACCGCTAAGGCTGAAATCACGGGCATAATCACCTACTTCATAACCCTGCCCAGTGCTAAATGCAGAAAGCAGCAGGCTAAGAATCAGTGCTGAGAATAAAGTTAAATACGTTTTCATGCTAGCTAATCATTTTCTACAAAACGTTTTACAGTATCATATAATTCTTCTTTGGTGAATGCTCCTTCAAAAAATTCCTTTTTTCCGGAGGGTGCCACCATCAGGGTAGCCGGAATAGCGCCACTCCATTCGGGCGAAATACTATCAATCCACTGATTGAAGTCCACTTCATCCAGGTAAAGTACTTCTGACTGTAGGCCCTTTTTCATGGCATAAGTTTCGGCTCTTTCTTTTTCCATATCCAGGCTCACCAGTATTACTTTTAGCTGATCAGTTTTTATATCTTCTGTCAGGCTTTCAAAGTAGGGAAGCTCCCTGATACAGGGAGCGCACCAGGTTGCCCAGAAATTTATGATCAGGGTTTGCTCTTTACTTTCCTGCTTAATTTTATCTTCCAGCCCCGCAAAAGTATAGCTGCTTATTTGCTGGGCGTAAGCCTGCCAGGAAAGAAAAGTTGTGCTGATCAGTACATATATCCACTTCATAAATTGAAATTTGAACTGGTCTAATTTAATAAAAATACTGTTAAAAAAGAGGGTAAATAAGTCAATGCAGCGTTTAGAACTCCTGACGCTGGCGCATAAGCCGGTTTCGGTAGGCGTTAAATATTCTTGATTTGGATATCAGCCCTATGTATTTGCCGTCTTCCAGTACGGGAAGGTTCCATGCGCCTGTTTTCTCAAACTTCTCCATTACATCCTGCATGTTTTCGCCGGTGCCGATTTTATCGGGGGGCGCATGCATCAGGGAAGAAACCTGGGTATTTTCCTGCTCCTGCGGATCAAACATGATTTTGCGGATATCATCCAGCGTAATGATGCCAACCAGTTCCTCTTTATCGTTGACAACCGGAAATATATTTCTCTTGGAGACCCTGACGAGGTTTACCAGATCGGCCAGGCTCGCTTCAGGACGGATGGTAAGCAGGTCAGTTTCCAGCAGTTTTTTGATCTCTATCTGGCTCAGTACCTGCAGGTCCCGGTCATCCGGAATCAGGTAGCCTTTTTTGACCAGCGACTTGGTGTACAGCGAATACTTTTCAAAGTAAAGAATAGTACTATAGGACAATGCAGATA